>CAYQDT010000166.1:0-7332 GCA_964416225.1 uncultured bacterium | reverse complement strand
GGATCCGCGCCCGGACGGACCAGGCGATCGCCGTCGGGTTCGGCGTCAGCACGCCGGAGCACGTCCGCCAGATCGGGCAATGGTGCGATGCCGCGGTCGTCGGCAGCGCGGTTGTCAACCTGATCGCCCGCGACGGAGCGGCTGCCGCTCCCGCCGTGGGAGCGTTCGTCCGCGGATTGAAGGCCGGGTAGAGGCGGCTCTCCGGCGGCCCGAGAGCCCGGACCTACGACGAGGGAGCCCGCCAATGGGTGACGGCGCCGCCGGTCTGCTCCAATTGATCACGAGCGCCGTGACGCCCGTGGTGATGCTGTCCGCGGCCGCGGCGCTGATCCTGGGCGTGAACCAGAAGCACAGCTCCCTCTCCGACCGCCTGCGCACCCTGGCCGCCGACTTTCGCCGCGCCGAAACCTCACCGGAGCGCCGGCTGGTGATCCAGGCGCAGGTCCGGCTGCTGGACCGCCGGTTTCGCTGGACGAGCCTCGCGCACGTTTGGCTGCACGGCTCGGTGGCGGCGTTCGGCTTGATGGTGCTGGTCCTGACCATCACCCCGCGCACCCGGTTCTGGAACCACGTGGCGCTGGGCCTATTCGTGCTCGGCGACGGCCTGGTGCTCATCGCCGTGCTGGCGGAGATCCTGGAGCTCCGGCTGGCCCGCGAGACGCTGGAGATGGAGGTGGTCGACGTGTTTGCGGCGTCCCCCTGTACCGGTACCGCCATGCCAACACCGGTACAGGGGGATGGAACGGCCGGCGACGGATCACCGTCTTGCGCGGAGCGGGAACGAACGGGGGTGTGAAACGTCTAAATTCCGAGATGCGTCTTGCAGTCGGCCCAGCGCTTGTGCATAGACGGGCGGGGCGCCGGCCAGTATAATTCTCGGAGAGCCCGGGTGTGTCGCCGGGGAGGGGAGACCCAGCATGCACTGCCCGAACTGTCGTGCGGCACTACCCGCGGGAAGCCGCTTCTGCAACGTCTGCGGTGCTGCCCTGGGAGCCGCGCCCCCGCCGGGCTCGCAGCCCGCGGCCTCCCGACCGGCGGGTGCTCCTACCGTCCCCTATCCGCACCCGCGCCCCCCCATGCCGGGACCGGCAGCCGGAGCCCCTGCGGCAGGCCCGCGGACGGAGCTGCCGGGCGCGCCGCCGTATGGGCCGCATCCGCCGCAGACCGTTCGGATGCCGCCCGGACAGCCGGGCGTGGCGGCGGGCTATCCGCAGCCGGGCGCGCCGACCTTCGTACCGCCGGCCCCTAGCACCCGCAAGCCGGTCGCGCTGCTGGCGGCGCTCCTCGTCCTGCTGCTGGCCGGCGTGGCCGGGGCCTGTCTCTGGGTCGCGGGTGCGAAGCGGGGCGCTCCGCTGCTCGGCGGTCGGGTAGCTGCGGTCCCGACGGGCACGGGAGTCACGCAGTCCGCGTCACCGGACGCGGCGCCTCCGGCGCCCGGGGTGATCGCCGCTCCGAACGGCACGCCGCCGTCGGGAGCGCCCGTGACGGGCGCGGTGCGGCGTCCGGACGGCTCTGCGCCGCCCATCCTGATGGCGCCGAACTCCAGCGCCAGCCGCGCCCCGAGCGTGATGGTCTCACCGGGCGTCGCCACTCCGGCCGCGCCGCCGGTGGTGGCGTCCCCCGGTCTGGGAGCGCCCGCCGGCGCACCGGTGACCGGCAGCCCGTCAGCCCGGCCGACGCGGGGGCCTTCCGCCGTCGCGGCGCCGCAGCCCGCCCCGCGGGACAACTCCGATTTTGACGCCTACCTACAGTGGCTGCGCTTCGTCGAGAATGAGCGAAAGCAACTGGCCGATTCGGCGCAGAATATGGCCACGGTTCTTATGGTTCAGGGTCAAGCCGACCTGCTCAAGAACATGCTGGCCTTGAGCGACCCGGACGTCAACCCACAGCAACTACAGAGCGACACGCAGCGAAAGTACTACCAGGCGTTCATGGAATTCCGCCGCCGGATGATGGTTTTCCACCATGATGTCTTCAGCACCAAGCCGAGGGTGCCGCAGGACTGCCGGCGTCTGGATGCAGACTTCACCGCGGCAATCGTCCTCGAGGCGAAGCTTGAGGAGCAGGCCCTGAGAGCGATGTCCAACAGCGACCTCATGGCAGCACTGCAAACCAAATCGGCGACGGCGGATATCTACGCGCGGCTCCGAGACGCCGATCGAGAGCTGGATGAAGTCAGCAGGGCGCGAGGGGTGAGCAAGCCGTTCAGTATCAGCGGAGGTGAGCAGACGTCAACGATGGATGTGCTGCGCGGCCTTGGCGTCTTCAAGTAGGCGGAAGCCAGGACGGACCCGGGGGCGAACATTCTTCAGATCTCGGAAGTCTCAGTAGCTGGAAACATCAGTAGCCCGGGCCGGTGGGGTGACGGGAGAGGGGACGGCTTGTCCATGAATTGTCCGTACTGCGACGAGAGCATCAGCCTGGCCGCGAAGTTTTGTCCGAAGTGCGGTCTGCCGCTGAAGGAGGACGCCACGCTGATGGGCGCCGCGTTCGGGAGCGGCGAGGGTCCCAACCGGTGGCTGATCGGAGCGGGGGCCGCGGCTATCGTGGCCGTGGCGCTCTCCATCGGCTGGATCAGCACGCACGGCGGGCAGAGCTCGAGTACGGTCACGCGCCGCGAGGCCGTGGGAGCAGCCGGTTTTCCCCAGCCGGGCGCCGTAGCGCCGTATCCCGCGCGGAGCACCTTCACGATGGCCTACGCGGCCCCGGTATCCCGCCCGTCCGGCTTCTCCGTCCCGTCCGCGTTCAACGTGGGCACCTCCTTCACGCCCGCGCGCACTCTTCCGGCCGCATCCGCCTGGACGGCTCCGGCACCGCTCCGGATCGCCCGTCCCGCCGCGGCGATGCCTGCGGAGGCCCCGGTGGCGCCGCCGGTCGATATCACGGTGGACCGGAACCGCTGGCGGGAGCCGAGCCAGGTGACCACGCACGTGATCATCAAGCCGGAAGTGGCAGCCGCGCCGCAGCCGGTCTATCAGGAGGTCACTCCGGGCCAGGGCCCGGCGCTGAAACCGGTGGTAGTGCGAGGCGACGATACGGACCAGTGGGTGTATGACCCGGTGCAGGATGCGTGGGCGCGGGTGCCCCGCCGCAGCTCCACCATGGGACGGGGCGCGATCACCCAGAGCTACCCGCCCGGCACTCCCGGTCTGGCGCGGGTGAGCCCCTCCAATTCGCCACAGCCGGGTCTCTATGGTAACCCGATCACTTCCAGCTCCGGACCGCAGCCGGCTCTGAGCGGAAACCCGATCATCTCGAGCTTTGGACCCCAGTAGCGATCCGCCCGCAGGCGCGCGGCGCCCGGCGCCGGCTTTTCAGACAGGCATGCGGCTCCAGTTGCGGAAGCCGCATGCCTGTGGTGTTAATGAGTGGACGATCACTCGGGTCGGCGCGGACATCGGCCTGCTGTGTGGCGGCTGCGGCCGCCGGCTCATGGTTCCCCGCGCGGATCTCGGCAAGCAGGTTCGGCAGTTACTGGCCGGCCCGGGACAGGGTGAATGAACGAGCTAGCGGTACTCCAAGAGACACACCAATTCGTTGCGGGGATCGACCAGTCCCCCTGCAACGGCTGCGACGCGTGCGGTGCTCGGTGCACCGCGGGCGTTCCTATGCTCCGGGCGGAGTTCCTGAAGATCCGCGCCTACCTGGATGGGCCGGAGGGTGCGGACGCGCGCCGGGTTGAGGCGCAAAATAAAGAGGTGCCGTATCCGGGGACCGATCCGGCAGTGGACGCCGTCTTCTACCAGGCGTGCCGCTTCCGCGACGTGGAATTGGGCCGCTGCTCGATCTATCCGGCGCGGCCCGTCATCTGCCGCCTGTTCGGGCACGTCGAGTGGCTCCCGTGCCCGATCCAGAAGGTCCCCGCCCCGGTGGAAGAGGGTCCCGCCCTGATGCGGCGGTACGGGGACGCGCCGCTGAAAACCTACGAAGAGTGGCTCGACGAACTTTCCTGAATCCGCCCGCCTTCGCCCCCTTTCTGGGCGTCTTCGCCGCTGCATGCCTGCTTCCCGGCTGCGGACCGGGCGCTCCCGCTGCCCCGACGGCGACCGGACCCGGTCCGGCCGTGCCGCACCGTCCGTCCCCGATTCGCGTGTCCGCAGACCCCTGGGTGCTTTCGACCAGCTCCTGGGACGACGGCTATCAGGGCGCCTATCTCGGCAACGGCTACCTCGGGAGCATGTTCCACCAAACCGGCACCAGCGTCTCCCGCACCGGCCCGGAGGCCTCGTACGTTGCGGGCGCGTATGAGCACGAAGCGCTCGCGTCGCAGCCGCCGCTCCTGCCGCTCGAGATCACGGCGAACGGCCAGACCTTTGGCGCGGACGGGAAGCGGGTGCGGAACTACCGCCAGGAACTGCGCCTGCGGGAAGGGCTGCTCGTAACCCGGGGCACCTGGGATACCGGCGCCGGGGAGGTGGACCTGGAGGTGACCACGGCGCTCCTGCGGAGCCGGCCGGACATGGCGCTGCTCTGGGTTCGGCTGAAGAACCGGGGCCAGAGGCCGGCCGTGGCCGGCGTCCCCGAAACGGTGCTCGGTCCGCGGGCGGGTGGGACGGTCACTCCTTCAGCCTTCACCCTGAACGGGTCGGGGCTCCGCTACCGCGGCTCGCTGGTTTCCCTGGACGGCCCCCTCGGCGCCGCCGCCGGAAGACGCGCGGCCTATTCCATTCCGGGAGGCGCGTCCGCCAGCCTGGTTCTCGTGACCCGGGTAGAGGGCGGACCACCGCTCCGCGGCCTCGCGTCCAGCCCCGCCGCGCCGCCCTCCCCGAGGACGGTGGAACAATGGCTCAGGGGTCACCGCCAGGCCTGGGACCGGCTCTGGGCGCGGGATATCGAGATTTCGGGGGACCCGGAAGCGCAGCAGGCGGTGCGAGCGTGCCTCTTCTACCTGTTCAGCAGCGCGCGTCCGGAGAGCGTGGCGGGAGTTCCGCCGATGGGGCTGAGCAGCCCCGCGTTCAACGGTCACGTGTTCTGGGACATGGATAGCTGGATGCTCCCGGCACTCATGCCGCAGCACCCGGATCTCGCCCGGGCGATGCTGCAATATCGTTTCCGAACCCTGCCTGGCGCCCGGGCGAACGCGGCGGCCGAAGGGCTTCCGGGGGCAAGCTACGCCTGGGAGAGCGCCTCCACCGGCCGGGAGACGCTGCGGGGCGAGGTCTTCTCTCACGGTCGCCACGTGAGCGGCGACGTGGCCCTCGCGCTCCGCCAGTACTACGCCTTCACCGGCGACCGCGCCTGGCTGCGGGAGACGGCCTGGCCGGTCCTCCGGGCGACGGCGGACAACTGGGTGGCGCGCGCGAAGCCGGCTCCCGGTGGAAAGCGGGTGATTCAGGGCGTCACCACGCCGGATGAAAACGCGGGCCTGGTGAGCCACAGCGCGTGGACTCATTGGGTGGCGCGGAAGAACCTGCTCTTTGCGGCGGAAGCCGCGCGCGAGCTCGGCCAGGCCGCCGATGCGAAGTGGACCTCGACTGCATCCGCGCTGGACTTCCTCCGGGACCCGTCCGGCATGATCCTCGCGTATGCGGGGTTCGGGCCGGAAAAGAAGGCCAAGCAGGCGGATGCGCTGCTGGTTGCCTTTCCCGGCGAGGCGCCGCTGCCGGACGCCGAGCTCGGCCGGATGTATGACTTCTACGCACCCCGCGTGATCCAGAACGGCCCGGCGATGACGGACGCCATTCATGCCATCATCGCGGCGAGGCTGGGCCGCGGAGACGAGTCGCTGCAGCGGTTTCGCGGAAGCTACCAGCCGTTTGTCCGTCCGCCCTATCTCCTGTTCAGCGAGAAGCGAACCCGGGACAACGTCTGCTTCCTGACCGGCGCCTCGGGCGTGGTGGAGGCGGTGCTCTACGGGTTCGCCGGCCTCCGCCTGGAAGGCAGTCCGGACAGCAGCGGCCGGCCCCGCCTGGACCCCCACCTCCCTCCGGGCTGGAGCGGAATGACGCTCCACGGTCTGATGTGGCACGGCAAGAGCTGGGACGTACAGCTCCGCCCCGGTGCGCCGCCTGCGTGGAGCCCCTTCCGGCAGAGGTCCGCCGTCGACGCGGGCGGGGGAGTGCGTCCGGCCGACCGCTCCTGACGTTGCGCCGCGTGCGGTATCCTATAGACAGCGCGCGACCGCGCGGCACGCAACTCCGGTTCCGCGCCATTCACCGGCTCGTCCCACGGGCGAGCGCCAACCCTTCGAGGCTTCCGATGAGACGACGCTCCCTCCTCCTTTCCGGCTTTGCACTGGCCGGCGGCCTGCCTCTTCTCGCCGCGCGGGCGGAGCCACCCTCCGCCACCGGCAAGGACGACCCGCTCACGTCGCCGCGCACGGAGTGGTGGCGCGAGGCGAAATACGGAATGTTCATCCATTGGGGCGTCTACTCGGTACCGGCGGGCTATTACCACGGGAAGCCGGTCCCCGGGATTGGCGAGTGGATTATGAACAACGCGCACATTCCGGTGGCGGAGTACGAGCAGTTCACCCGCGAGTTCGACCCGGAAAAGTTCAACGCGCGGGACTGGGCGCGCACGGCGAAGGCCGCCGGCATGAAGTACATGGTGATCACCTCGAAGCATCATGATGGCTTCAGCATGTTCGGGACGAAGGTGAACCGGTACAACATCGTGGACGCGACGCCGTTCCACCGCGACCCGATGCTGGAGCTCTCGCGCGCCTGCCGGGACGAGGGGATCAAGTTCGGCTTCTACTACTCGATCATGGACTGGCACAACCCGGACGCCAACGCCGATTCCTCTCCGGTCTATGAGGCGCAGATGCGGCGGCAGCTCAAAGAGCTGGTGACCCGCTACGACCCCGCCCTCCTCTGGTTCGACGGCGAGTGGGTGCCGTGGTGGAACCAGCAGAAGGGGCGGGCGCTGGAGGCCTACCTCCGCGCGCTCAAGCCGGACCTCGTCATCAACAACCGCATCGGCAAGCGGAAGATGGACGACGGCGACTACGAGACGCCGGAGCAGGAGATCCCGAAGGCTGCGATGGGAAAGCGGCTGTGGGAGACCTGCATGACCCTGAACGATACCTGGGGCTACAAGCGGGACGACCACAACTGGAAAAGCCCGGAAGACGTGGTCCGGAAGCTGGCGGACATCGCGGGCAAGGGCGGCAACTTCCTGCTGAATGTCGGTCCTACCCCGGAGGGGCTGATCCCGCAGCGCTCCGTGGAGATCCTCACCGAGGCCGGCAAGTGGGTGCGGCGGAACGGCGAGGCGATCTACGGCACCACGTCCGGTCTCTCAACGCCGCCCACGTGGGGGAGTGTCACGCGGAAGGGCGAACACCTCTACCTGATCGTGTTCCAATGGCCCAAGGCGGGCGAGCCGCTC
>CAYQDT010000165.1:0-7345 GCA_964416225.1 uncultured bacterium | reverse complement strand
GTCTTCCCCGCCATTGACCTGGCCGTTGACGGTAACGGGCAGGGTCGCCAGCTTCTGTGCCTGGCCGAGGGTGTTGTTCGGCTCCGTTTCATTCAACTCCGGATAGTTCCCCACCCAGATCCGCCCGGCATTGGACGTTCCGCCCGGAGTCACCACGCGCAGCTCCCGCATCCCGGGAAGGACGTCGGGCGCGGCGCTGACCTCGACAGGTAGGCTGGCGGCGTCCGTGTTCTTGGTGATGACCGCCTGGACGCCCGTGCCGGATACCAGCACGGCGGTGGCCCCTTTCAGGTTTCCGCCGCTGATGGTCAGTGCCGCCTTGGCCCCCACCTGGACCCCGGGTGGAAACGCGTGCGAAAACGTGGGCGCCTGGGCAGCGGCCGGTGCGATGACCCCGAGGACCATCGCGGCACCCAGGAGAACGGGAACGATCCGCAAGCTGACCATATGGAAACTCCAACAGTTCGGACGGCGCCGGTGCCATCCGGGTCCGGAATAGGCTGGAAACGGGGTGCGGGCGTCGGCCCTCGGCGGGGTGCGCCTCTCCGCGGCTGCCGGGCGCTCTCGCTGCGAGCCGGCCCGAACTCGCGGTGCCTGCAGACCGTTCGACGTCGTGCAATAGGGCACCTCTGGACACCCTCGCTCACCCGGTTGGGAGTCTGTTGCCGGCGCACCGGTTTCTCGCAATTCCGTGACGCGGCCAGCCCGGATGCCCGCCGCGCGGCTTCCCGGAGAGGAGTCGACCGGCGGTCGGGCCAACGGAGCCGTGTCCGCGGCATCCGCCGGTTGGCGCCGGACCGCGGGCGCTACGGACGTCGAGGAAGCAAAGGGAATGGAGATGGAGTTGATTCCGGGCAAGGTAGCCCTGGTCACGGGGAGCACGCGCGGGATGGGCCGCGCGATCGCGCGGAGGCTGGCGCTTGCCGGCGCGGATGTGATGCTGCATGATATCGATCGCAGCCAGGCGGGGCGCTTCGGCGAATCCGCCGGACCGGAACAGGTGATCGCGGAGATGGAAGGGCTGGGCCGCCGCTGCGGCGTGGCGTTCGGAGACCTCACGCGCCGCGCGGACGTGGACGCCATCGTGGCAAGCACGCTGGAGCGGTTCGGCCGCCTGGACGTGCTGGTGAACAATGCCGGCGGCGACATCGGCGCGTCCGGGGGCAAGCCCGTCCCGAACGACTGCGTGGAAATCCCGGATGAGGATCTCGAGGTGGTGCTGGATCGCAACCTCCTCTCGGTCATGAACATGTGCCGGGCGGCGGCTCCCCACATGATGGAGCGGGGCGACGGGAGCATCGTCAACATCGCCAGCCTCGCCGCCCTGCAGCCGTGCCCGCAGGGAAGCATCTACGCGGTCGCCAAGGCGGGTGTGGTCCACTGGTCGCGGTGCCTCTCCGCACAACTCCGGCCGCACGGGATCAACGTGAATACGATCGCGCCGGGTGAGATGCGGACCGCGCGGTTCCTCGCCACCCGGTACGTCGCCCCCGAACGCCTGAGCGAAGAGGGCCGCCTCACCCGTCTGGGGGATCCGGATGACGTGGCGAAGGCCGTGCTGTTCTTCGCGAGCGACCTGGCGGCCTTCATCTCCGGCCAGACGATCGTGGTGAACGGCGGGTCCTACACCGGCACGGCCTGATCCGCCGTTCGCATCGAGCCGCCGCGAGCGTCACTAAAAGCCGCCAACCGATCCGCTCCCGCGCGCATTCTGGAAGGCAGGATGCGGGATGACGCATCCCCTGCGGGAATGGAGGGAAGCGATGCTGCTCTATGCTCTAGGGCTGATCGGCTCGATCTGGTTCGAGGACCGTCCGGAGTTTCTGCTGCTCCTGGTGACGCTGGCGGGGGTGCTGGTGGGAGCCGCGGGGCAGTGGGGACGCGCCGGCTGGATGCGCCCCACGGCGGCTGCGCTCATCGTCGAGGAGCTGTTTGTAACGAGCGCGCTGTTCGGGACCTTCCCCGCGGAGGGCGGCGCCTCCGCCCGCACGGGGCTCGCGCTTGTCGGCGGGTTGCTCGCCTTCGCGCTGGCGCCGGGCCGGCCGCTTCCCGACGGCTGGCTCCCACTGCACGGCCTGTGGCTTCGGCGCCTGCTGGCGGTAGCGGCGCTGGGCAGCCTGGTGGTGGGAAGCTCCTGGATCGAGTGCTGGCAGGCGTGGTGGGCCTGGGGCCTGCCGCGCTGGCCGCTGGCGCCCGCCCTGGCGGTGGCCGCGTGGCTCCTTACGCTTTCCTGGTGGGGTCTCTCCCGCGGGATGCTCCCGGTGAGGCGGACGGCCGGCAGCCGGTCCGCGCTGGAGGCACTGCGCTGAGGAGTGCGGTTTGCGAGGCTGACGCACCGGCACGACGGGTCGGGAAGCGGCCGCACCGCGGTGCCGGCCGCTTCCCGACCCCCGTGTGTACCGCTCACTTCCCCCCGCTCCGGCGCCGGCCATGCCTTCCGAACCGTGGACCCGGTCCGCTCCCCCGTTTCCAGCTACACCAGTGCGGCGGCGGCGTTGTGAAAGCGCCGGCGAAAGCGTAGGAACTCGCTGCCGTCGTTTTCCATGTAGACGCGGTTGGTGAGCAGGATCACGGCAAGCCCGAGCGACGGAGTGAGGAGCAGGCTGGTGCCCGTGAACCCGGTGTGGCCGACCGTATCCTCCGGCAGGAAGTCGCCCGCGGGCAGGTAGCCGTTGGGCCGGGTGAACCAGCCCAGGGTGTGGCCGCTCACCCCGGGATGATTCTGGTTGCGGCCCATCGCGCCCGCGGCGAGCGGCGCCAGGATCCGGGCGCCCTCCAGCTCCCCTTGCCGCAGCAGCATCCGCCCGTACCGCTGGAGATCGGGCAGCGAACCGAAGAGCCCCGCATGGCCCGCCGCCCCGCCCAGTGCGGCGCAGTTCCCGTCATGCACCTCGCCCACCAGGACGCGACTCCGATCCGGGCACCGGGTTGCGGCGATCCGCGCGCGCCAGTCCTCCGGCGGCCGGAAGCGGGTGCTGTGCATCCCCAATGGCTCGAAGATGCGGCGCTGGGCCGACGCGGCGATCTCCTCGCCGGTGACGGCGCGCACCACCTCGCCCAGCAGGATGTAGCCGAGATCACTGTAGGCATAGCCGGTGGCCGGCGGCCGGGAGCGCTCCGCCGCCCGCACCCGGCGCAGGATCTCGGCCGGCGCCAGGCCGCGGGAATGGAACTGCTCCCACGGCTTCAGGCCCGAGACGTGCGAGAGCAGGTGGCGGAGCGTGATTCCGGCCAGAGAGGGCGCGGGATCGGGCAGGAACCGGGCTGCCTCCTCGTCCAGGTGCAGCGCCCCCTCCTGGGCCAGGATGAGCACCGAGGTGGCCGTCGCCACCGGCTTGGTCAGGGAAGCGAGGTCCCACACGGTGTCCGGCGTAACCGGAATCGCGGGGTCCTCCTGCGCGAGACCGACGCAGCCCTCGGCGAGCACCTCGTCCGGAGCACGGAGCACCTGGTACGCCGCGCCCAGGTAGAGCCGCTGCTCCAGCCCGCTCCGGACCAGGGCGTGGAGATCGACGCCCGGAATGCTCGCCATCCGATCGCTTTCCTTTCACCGGGCACCCGCCCCGGCGCGGATCAGCGGCGACCCGCCCGGTACGGCGTCTCCCACCCGTTCACGGAGTGCCAGATGATCGCGTTCAGCACCCGCGGGTCCGCCGCGTCCGCGACCCGGAAGTTCTGCCGCCGTGACATCCGGAGCCAGTAGCGCTGGGCCCGCGACATCTCCCGGTTGGGCGCCGGGCTCATCTCATTGAGCGGGATGCGGTTCAGCCGAGCGCGGAACGGACGGAAGTCCGTCTGGTCGGTGAAGCAGGTGGTCATCAGCGGTGCGGCCCAGTCCAGTTGATTCATCGCGGGAAGGCCAAGGATCCGCTCGATGGTGCCGACCATGCTGACCTGCGTATACGTCTCCTTCACCACGGCGCCGCGCCGCGTGTACGGAGAGATCGCCAGGGCGACCGTCCGGTGCCCGTCCACGTGATCCGATCCCGCCTGCGCGTCGTCCTCCACCACGAAGATCACCGTATCCTTCCAGAACGGGCCCTTCGAGACGGCTTCCACAATCCGGCCGAGCGCATAGTCATTGTCCGCAACCATCGCCCGGGGCGTCGGGTACGCCGGATCGACGCCCGCCGTGTGGTCGTCCGGCAGCAGGAGCATCTGCAGGCGCGGCATCTCGCCCTGGCTCTCGAACTGATGGAGGTCCTTCAGGAAGATGTCCGCACGCACCTGATCCGGGATCCCCATGTCGAACCCCGGGTAGGCGGGGTGGAGGTATGGCTTCAGCGACTTCACGTACGTCGCCGAGCGGATCCGGCTGGTCTCTTTCCCGGCCTCGCGCTCGTCCCAGAAGCCGCTCCAGGTGGTCGGCGCGGAGAGCACCGTCTGCGCGAACTCGCCGTAGCAGCGGAAGGTCAGGCCGTGGGAGAGCGCATTGTTCCAGAGGAAGCCCGTGCCCGCGTAGGCCAGTGGGTCGCTCCCCTCGTACGGGTAGCTGCGGGGAAAGCCGGCCCCCAGCATCTCTTCGAGGTACTCGTTCGCGAAGGCGGAGTTGGTCCACTGGTGCCCGTCAGCGCTCACCGTGCCGCTGCAGTAGAAGTTGTCGAGCAGCGCGAACTCCCGGGCGAGCGCGTGGTGGTTGGGAGTGACGATCTCGCCGAACTGGACGAGGGACGGATCGCCGTTGCCCTCCTTGACGTCACCGAAGACCTGATCGTAGGTGCGATTCTCCTTGATGATGTAGATCACGTGCTTGAACACGGAGGGTTGGCCGGGGAAGGCCGGCACCGGCGCCGGCGGCGCGGTTTTCGGCCCGCTCTCCGCGGCCTGGTCCCACCGGTTATCTCGCTCCACCACACGGGTGAGGCGCACCAACCGCTCGCCTTCGAGGTCATCCGTCTCCACGAAGTTCACGGAGCCGAGGTGATCCCGGACGGTGTGGGCCGTCCCGCCCGCCGGCTCATTACGGGTGCCGAGGCCTTTCAGGTTCACCACCGCCAGGCGGCCGACGCGGGGCACCGGCACCAGCGCGGCGGGGAACCACCCCGTCGGGACCAGCCCATCCACCTTCCGGAAGCCGCGGGCGCCGCTGATGACGGCCACCGCGTTGTTCGCGCCGTTCGCCACCAGCCACTTACCGCCGCTCACGGCGAGGGCCACCGGGCAGCTTCCCAGCGGCATCGCCTTTTTCCAATGGACGGAGACCGTGTCCGTGACGCGGGGCGCGGTGGTGTCGATGACGCTGATCGTGTCGGCGGCGCTGTTCGCCACCAGCAGGTTCACTCCGTCCAGCGCCATGGCGGAGGGATGCCGGCCGACTTCCAACTCCGTGACCCGGCCGTCTTCCAGCCGGATCGCGCTCACGGTGCCGGTGGCCGCCGCGCCCGTGGCCGGATCGATGACCACCTCCGTGCCGCTCGAAAAGGCGACTGCGTCACCTTTGCGCGGGCGCCTTCCGCCCCAGTTGGAGACGTACGCGGTGCGTCCGTCCGCCGAGAGCAGCACGCCGTACGGCGCGACACCCACGGCAATCCGCCGCAGGATCTTACCGGAATCAGTGGCGATCTCCGCCAGCTCATTGGCCCGGTTGAGGACCGCGTAGAGCCGCGCGCCGTCCGCGGAGAGCGCGAGGCCGCCGGGCAGGGCGCCGCGGCTGCGCAGCGGAGGCGGCGCGTCCTCCAGCTCGTCCGCGCTCTCGGGGTGCCCGTGCGGCGGCTGCGGGACCGTCGGTGCGGGGAACTCACGGTGCGGGCGAGCCGTGCCGTCCGCCACCTTCAAGACCCGAACTCCGCCGGTAGTGGAGGCATACAGCTCGTCGCCGCTCCGGCTCCAGCAGAGACCGGTGAAGCTGAACGGCTGCCCCTGGGTCGCGGACACGGTCTGGCGGAGCCGGGGCGGGTTGGTATCCAGAAGCCGGAGCGCGCTGCCGGACAGCACGGCCAGGGTCCGCCCATCCGGGCTGAGCGCCGCGTCGACCGGCCGGCCCGGAAAGGTCACTTCTTCACCGGACCCGTGTACCACCTGCCCCGAGGGAAGCTGGGTCTCGCCCGTCGGCTGGCGTCCCATCGCCGACGTGGAGAGCGGCGTCGCCGGCGCCGCGCCGGCCTGGATGCGGGCGCCGAGCGCGAGGGCAGTGAGTGGAACGAGAGCGGCGGCGAGAAGGGTAAACTTGACGGGTGGGGACGGCATAGGAATTCCTGTTCAAACGGCCACTCTCTATTCCGCGCCCGGCCGGGGCTCTCCTACCGGGGCCGGGCGGCGAAGGCGCGCGATTGACGGCCAGTCGGGCAGTTCGTATACTCCTCGCAGCCGCTCCGGGCCGTACTTCCGACATGACCGACCCATTTCACATATTGCCCGACGATCCGGTCGAACCGCCGCGGTTCGAGGCGGCGGTGGAGACGGCGGTCGCGCGGCTCCAGGCCAGTGCGGAGCGGTTCGAGGCGCTTTCGGAGCAGGTGCCGGAAGAGCGCTTTACGGATACCGAGTGGCGCATCGTCGAGGAGACCGCGCGGGCCGTGGAAGAGGCGGTGGAGCGTGCGGAAGAGGGTTACGTCGCCGTCACGTTCGACAGTCACGCCTGGTACCGCATCATGGAAAACCTGGACGCGGTGAACCTGCGCCTCGAGTCCGCGATCGGCCTGCTGGAGCGGGTCCGGGACCGGCACGGTGAGGCGCGGCGCGACGCTCTCTGAAGTCCACCCGCCGGCTGCCCCGGTTACCGCCGGTGATCCAGTTCCGCGCCGCGTTATGGGTCCGCCGAGCGGCTGCCGTCGACACGGAAGAAGGAACGGGCCGTGTCCACGTCCCGCGCGATCTGCGCCTGGAGCGCGCCCAGGTCCGGAAAGCGCTCCTCCGATCGGATGCGCTCCAGGAACTGCACCCGCACCTCGGCGTCGTAGAGATCGCCGCCCCAGTCCAGCGCGTGAACCTCCAGGAGCCGCCGGGTGCCATCCACCGTCGGCCGGACGCCGAGGTTGGCGACCGCCGGCAGCGCTTCCGCTCCGCGTTCGAGGCGCGCGACATAGACCCCATCGCTCGGAAGCAGAACCTCCCCGGCGCACCGGACGTTGGCCGTGGGGAAGCCGAGCTTCCGACCGACCTGGTCGCCGCGAACGACGCGGCCCGGTACCGCGAATGGCCGCCCAAGGAAGAGCCCCGCTTCCTTGACCCGGCCGGCATGCACGCAGGCCGCGATCCGGCTGCTGCTGATCGGCTCCCCGCCCTCCAGGACCGGCGGCACCTCGGTCACGCGGAACCGTTCCGCAGCCCCGAGCTGCCGGAGCAGCTCCAGGTTGCCCCGGGCGGCGCGGCCGAAGCGGAAATTGCCGCCGGCAAGGATCTCGAT
>CAYQDT010000164.1:5146-7371 GCA_964416225.1 uncultured bacterium | reverse complement strand
CCTCCACGGAGCCTCCATGCAGCTCCACGAGCTGCTTGACCAGGGTAAGCCCGATCCCCAGCCCGCCCCCGCTGCGGTCCAGCGATCGGCTCTCCTGCACGAATAGGTCGAAAATGCGCGGGAGGAGCTCGGGTGCGATCCCGCAACCCGCGTCGCGCACCCGGATGACCACCCATCCCTCTTCCTTGGCCGCCTCGAGCGCCACCATCCCTCCTGCGGGGGTGTATTTCACCGCATTATTCAGCAGGTTGCAGAGCACCTGGACCAGCCGTGTGGGGTCCACCTCCAGCCAGACGGGCTCCAGCGCCTCCCGGACGGTCAGCGGATGGCGACCGTCCATAACGTTTGAGCCGGCGCCCAGCACCTCCGCCAGCAGCTTGCTGAGCAGTATGGGCTCGCGCCGCAGCTCGATCCGGCCCCGGGTGATGCGTGACACGTCGAGCAGATCCTCGACCATCAGCCCAAGGTGCCGGGTCTGCCGCTCGACAATCCCGAGTGAGCGCTCCGCGACCTCCGCGTCCGGCCGGGTCCGCAGCAGCGCCACGGCGTTGAGAATGGGCGCCAGCGGATTGCGCAGCTCGTGGGCCAGCATGGCCAGGAACTCATCCTTCTGCCGATCTACCTGGCGGAGCTCGCCATACAGCCTTTCCAGCTCCTCCTGCTGCCGGTGCAGGTCGCGGTTCGCCGTCTCCAGGCGTTTTGCGTGCCCGACCGCTTCCGCCCGCGCGGCCCGCTCGTTGACGAGCCGTTCGCGAGCCAGCGCTTCCGAATCGCGCAGCCGCAGTAGCGCCTTCACCGTGGCCACCAGCACCCGCGCGTCCACGGGCTCGGTGAGGTAGGCGTCGGCCCCCGTCTCCAGGCCCCGCACGCGATCGGCTTCCCCGACCGAGGTCCCGGAGAGGTGGAGGACCATCAAGGATGCGCGGGCGGGATCCTCCCGCAGTCGCCGGCATACCTCGAAGCCCGACATGTCGGGAAGATTGACATCCAGAATCACGAGGTCCAGATCCTCCGGCGGATGCCGCAGGCACTCCTGGCCGGTCTCGGCCTCCACTACCTCGAAGCCTGCGCTGCGTAGGCTCCGCGTGACACTGTACCGCTTCACCGGATCGTCATCCACGTTCAGGATTTTCCCGTGCGCGGCCTTACTTGCGGCCCGGATCATGGTAAGCCTCTCCTGCCGATGCGGATGGTAAGCGGACCTGCTCCACGGCGCTGCGAACCAGATCCGCGAGCTGCTGCTGCGGTGCGAACTTGGAGATCACCGCCACTGCGCCTTTCAGCAAGCGGCGCTCCGACGGCTCAACGCTGCGCGTGGTCACCACGATGACGGGTATGTCCCTCGTGGTCTCACTCTGCTTCAAACGCTGGAACACTTCCACACCGTCGAGATCCGGCATGGACAGGTCCAGCAGGATCACTTTCGGATGCTCCGCGCGGGCACGCCGCAGACCGTCGACGCCGCCGGAGGCCTCGGCCACTCCATCAAAGAACGGCTCCACGATCCGGCGCAGCAGGTAGCGCGAGGCTTCATCGTCGTCAATGATAAGCGCTCGGTCCGGCGCGGTGAGATCTGGAGCGGACGAAACGAAAGGCGCAGTCGGTCGTTCCGGCGCGCCCGGCAGCTCGATCGGCAGTGTCACGGAGAAAACGGAGCCTTTTCCGGGCGTGCTCTCCAGGGTGATCTCGCCCCCCAATAGCCCGGCAAGGCTCTTGGAGAGCGGCAGCCCCAGGCCGGTCCCTTTCAGCCGGCCGGGCAGCGGTGCGGAAACCTGCCCGAACTCCTCAAAGATGTGCTCCCGGTCTTCCGGGGCGATGCCGATTCCGGTATCGGCTACGGAGAACCGAACCGAGCCCTCGGGAACCAGCTCCACGGACACGCGCACTTCACCGCGCGCGGTGAACTTCAACGCGTTCGCAATGAAATTGCGCAGGATCTGCGCGAGCTTGCTCTCATCGGTATAGAGCTCGGGAATCCCATACGTACTGTCCACCACCAGCACCACGCCCGGCGGAACCAGAGGACGGAGCATGCCGCGCAGGTTGGCGAGCAGCTCGGCGGGATCGATCCAGCGCTCATCGAGCTCGATCTTCCCCGCCTCGATCTTCGCCAGGTCCAGCAGGTCGTTTACGAGATCCGCGAGGGTCTCCGACGAGCGGCGGATGAGGTGCACCTGCTGCTCTTGCTCTTCCGTAAGATCTCCGTCGATGCGGTCCAGGAGCAG
>CAYQDT010000164.1:0-5136 GCA_964416225.1 uncultured bacterium | reverse complement strand
CGACCGGCGTGCGCAGCTCGTGGGTGACGTGGCGCAGAAACCGCGACTTCAGCTCCGAGGTCCGGCGTAGCTGCTCGGCCTGGGCGTCCAGCTCGGAATAGAGGGCAACCATGCCCCGGCTGGTCTCCGCCAGCTCCTCCGAGGTGGCCCGCAGCGCGGCACGGCTGCCGGCCAGGTCCCGCTCCAGGCGCCGGACTTCCAGGCGTCTTGCCCGCACCTCCGCCAGCGCTGCGAGCAACTCGTCGCCTGGTGCTCCGAGCGCGTCGACACTCCTTCGTCGGTCCTTCGGATCGGCAAGCGTCGCTTCCGGGGGCACTTCGTCACCGGTCGGGAGCGCGCGCGCCACCGCCGCCGCCAGCGAGTCGCCCGCGGATTCAATGCGCACCTCGTCGACCAGCGCGCGGAGCCCGCTCGGATCCGCGGCCGCCTGCTCCCAGGACTCCCGGAGCGGGCCCGGATCTCGATCCGCCGCAGCTTCCAGCCGGATGCGGAACGCTCCCGTTTCAACGGAGCCGCTCACCCGGACAGCCCGTCCCTGCGCGCAGGCGCGGCTGGCGAGGTCGAACACGACCAGGGCCAGGCAAGCACGGTCGTGCCGGACGAACCCGAGAGCAGCCGCTGCCTCTTGCGTCCGTTGCCGCGCCGTGAGGAGCTGCGGCGCTTCTTCCACCTCGAGCGCGAAGAGCTCCGTCATGGGGTTGAACTCCAGAGGGCTCCGCCTTCAGGAATGAAGGTCCGAGCCTCCCCCCGGAAATGGGCGTCGTCCGCCCGGAGAGCTCCGCCCACGCGGGCGTTTCGAGCAGCAGCGGAACCCGCATAGGGGGTTTCCCGCCCTCCCTGCGAGCGGACCGCGCGGGTGCGCACGCCCTCCATCGTTGCCGGCCGGGCCGGGGTTGCATTCATCAAAGGTGCGCACGTGCGCCGGACATCGGGACAGTTGCGTGCGATACCAGCAAGTTCGAGTTCCCAGCCGTGGAAACCTCTTTCGGGACCGGACACCGGTGCCTTCGTGCCGACTCTGGAGCCGGGGCCGCGTCACAGGCTCGGCGGTAGCGTAACACTCCCCTGCTTCGCGGAGCGAACCACGCGTCGGCCGGCACAACCCTCGCCGCCGGAAACCGGGTGGGGTGCCCGCCGTGCGGAATTCGGCGCGCTCACCTGGAATGAGCGCGGCGATTGGAGAGCCGGGCTGCCGGCCACTCTCGCAGCAAGAGGCGAGGCGTACGGCCGGAAACCCGGATAGGCGCCGCCGAAGGGTCGCCTCCCGCGGCTCAACCGCACCGGGCGCGCGTCCGACCCGGGCTAACCGTGGCTGCCCTTCCCCAGGGCGAACGTCACCTGGAATTGCACTCCAAGGCGGCCGCTCCCGTGCGTGAGCTTCACAGGCACGCCCAGCTTGAGCTCCATCCACTGGTTCCGGTAGTACTGGATCTCCGGAACCAGCGTCAGGTCATGGCGTCCGGAGGCCAGGTCCTGGTCGCCCAGAAGCTCGACCGTGGGGCACCAGCGCTTCTGGAGCTGGACCGCCGCCAGCCGGTAGGTCAGGTGCCGCTCCCGTGAGGCGCCGGCGTCCGCGCGTGACGCCTGCTCGAATCCGACGTTCGAAAAGAAGAGCCACCCGGCTTTGCCATAGTAGTCACCGTTGATCGCGAAGCCGTAGTGAGAGACACCTTCCCGGACCTGCCGGCTGCCGAAGACGGGGGTATAGGAGGGATTCACGGAGAGCGCGTAGTCGTGGCCGTTCCCTCCCGCCACCAGGTACCGGAGCCCGAGCTCCGGATTGACGAACCCGGTGCGCTGCCGGCGCCCGGCGCCGTTCCGGATCGAATACGCTTCGTCGATCGAGAACTGGAGGCGGTGCAGCAGGCCGTACTCCACCCCCGCTCCCACCTCGTCCTCGCGCTCCGCGTCCAGCTCGCTGTGGCCGAGGGTCAGCTTCAAGACCCCCACGCCCGGCTCAAACGGCTGCGCGTACTCCGTATTGATCGGCTCGAGGCGGTGCGCCTGCGCGGACGTGGCGGCCAGCACGCAGAGCACTCCGGCGCCGCAGAGAGGGAGCAGCCCGGAACGCCGCGGGCCGGGCCGGCGTCCGGCGCCGCGTGCGGGGCGCCCGCTGGAAATTCTGGAAATCATGGTTCTCCTCATCAAAACTTGGTTGTGCTGCGGCCGATCCGCGGCGCGAAGTCGCGCGCCGGGGCGGCAGGCAGCGGTGCGCGATCCGGACTGGAGTCCGGGCGCGGAAGAAGGGACCGGGAAGCGGCAGGCGCGGAAGCGGCGGAGCGGCCGGTCTCCCGGCGGGTCCGTCCGGAGCGAGGTGCGGGGGCATCCCGACTCGCGCTTCCAGCAGCCGCGGATGAGGCTATTGGGGAGGGGGCAACACCGGCTCCGCCGGGAGCCGGTACGGCGATGCGGATCGGGGCTCGGGGAAGCCGCCGAGAGCCGTGGCCGGCCTGGGAAGCGGCGGGGGGGACGGCCTCTGGTGCGGGCCGCCGCTAAACGGGCGCTCCTGTGCCGAGGCCCGTTCCTGGCCCGCGGGAGCGCGCCGCACGCAGCAGGTCCCCTTCCCGGCCGACCGGCTGCAGCAGCAGGCGCCGCCTCGCGCCTGCATACCGCAGACGCAGGCCGCCGCACCGGCTGCCGGCACGGCACCCCACTTCGGGGTACAGCCGGAGGCGTAGCCCCGCAGGGGGAGCAGGCCGTACACCAGTATGAGGATCAGCGCCAGCCAGATCCGTCTGCAGGCTCCACGTGCCATCCCCTGATTGTATGGCGAACCACCCCCCGGATCACAGGGGGATTTTCGCCCGGTGGGCGGACGGGGCGCCGACTCGCGGGATCCGGATGGAGCGGGCGGCCGGCCGGTTTGCCACTTCCGGTCCCGTCCGCGCCGGCCGCTCACTTCAGCGTCAGCATGAGCCCCTGGAGGGAGCAGAGGCCGATCAGCCAGCACCAATCCCGGCCGTCCAGCGCGCGGGGCGCCGGCTCCGGGAGCAGCCCCGTGAAGCCCCGCGCCTGCATCGCCCAGGAGACGCGCTCCGCCCGCTCGAAGCTTCGGACGAAGAGGCTGCCGACCATCGACCCGGCCATCTCCGCCCGCGCGCGGAGGGTCCGCGGCATCCCGCGGCAGTCGCGCGCCCGGAGCATCCGCGCCGCTTCGCCCTCCAGCACCCCCAGGTAGCGGAGGATCAGCGCCATCAGCGTCACGAAGATCGGCGGCACGCGCAGCCGGGCCAGCGCCTCGAGGACCCGGGGAAACTCGGCGGCGCGGAGCAGCGCCGCGAGCGCGCCGAAGCTGATCCCCATCCGCAGCAGCACGGCGCCCACCCGCTCCCACGGCGTGAAGTGCTGCGCGCTCGGGCCGATGAACGGCACCGACGCCAGCGCCACCAGGATGAACGGCAGCAGCACCAGCAGACGGCTCAGCAGCCAGCGCGGCGGCGTCCGCAGCAGTGCGAGCACGGCGAGGACGAACAGTGCCTCCGCGCCGAGCCGGTGCCAGTACCCGGTCGGGGTCAGCACGGTCACCCCGATGCAGGCGAGCAGCCCCAGGAACACGCAGCGTGCGTCCGGGGCGAGGCGGCTGCGCGGCTTCATGACCGCTTCCGGCCCCGGAGCAAGTGGCCGGCCAGGGTCGCCAGGCCGAAGACCGCCAGGGTCCCGGCAATCCCCGCCAGGCGCGTGCTCCATCGCTCGTCCCGCACGCCCGGCAGCTTGTACTCCGGCAGCGGCGCGGAGACGTACGGCCTCTCCCGCTCGCGCTGCTTGAAGTGGAGCGTCTCGGCCACCCGGTCCAGCCCGTCCGGCCACCGGGAGGCGAACGGGGACAGCAGGCCCGCCACCAGCAGGGCCGCCGCCAGTCCCACCACCCACGCGGGAAATTTTCCACGGGTGGGCTTCATCCCGCCCGGCCTTTGAGCAGCTCGGGGCGGGCCCGCGCCACCAGCGCCACGGCGCTCACGGTGATCATGGCCTCCCCGATGCCGATGAGCGCGTGGATGCCCAGCATCGCGGGCAGCACCACGCGCAGCGGGACGATGCCGGAGGCGCCGATCTCCAGGGAGGCGGCGGCCGCGCCCAGCACCACGGAGAGCCAGGCGCCCACCGCCAGTGCCGGCACCTCCGGCACCCGCACGCTCCGGAGCAGCCGGTACAGCCCATAGCTCCCCGTCGCGCCGAGAACGCCCATGTTGAAGATGTTGGCCCCCAGCGCCGTCAGCCCTCCATCCTGAAAGAGGAGGCACTGGACCGCGAAGACGGTGGTCATCACCACCACCGCTGGCGCCGGGCCGAGCAGCACGGCCGCCAGAAACCCGCCGAGCAGGTGCCCGGAAGTGCCCCCCGCCACCGGAAAGTTGATCATCTGGGCCGCGAAGATGAACGCTCCGGCCATGCCCATCACCGGCACCCGCTCCGGGTCCAGCGTCCGGTTCACGCCGCGGACGGCCGCCGCCAGCGCTCCGGCGGAGATCACGTCCATACTCCCCCACACGGGAGCGCTCAGGAAGCCGTCAGGAATGTGCATGATTTCCGTCAGGAATGTTCATGATCAATGTGCATGATCCAGGCATACGCGTGAGCAGGGCACCCGTGGAGCGCCGGCCGTTCGGGTGGGTGCGGCTGCCGCGCCCGGCGGGTCACGGGGGAGGGCTCGGCAGCGGCCGGCGGACCACGTGGTCGGGAAACAGGTCGCTGCGCGCCGCACCCCAGGTCATCCAGCGCGCGTGCCCGTCCACGTAGAGGTAGTTCGCGCCGCCGGCGTGCCGGTCATTCTTGATCCAGCCCTGGTTCGCGTAGGGCGCCGCGCCGGACCGCACCAGCGCCGCCTCGCCGGGCCAGGAGTCAAAGTCATCCTGCGGCAGGTAGCCCCAGGCGGTGTTGTTCGGATCGTCCAGCGCCTCCGAGTTTCGCTCCGCGAACAGGATCACGCTCGGGTTCGGCAGCGCGGAGATCACGGGATCCGTCGCGAAGCCCGGGAGCACCCCCTCCAGCGCATACCGGCACGACCGGTGCGTGAAGATGCTGTTGAGGAGGTAGCTCCACATCGCGGCGTGCTGCCGCTCCGCCCGGCACTGCTCGCCGGCTGGAGCGGCGGAGCACTCCTGGCCCAGCTCCGTGATCCCTCCATTGTACTCCTGG
>CAYQDT010000163.1:0-7381 GCA_964416225.1 uncultured bacterium | reverse complement strand
CTTCCGCCGGCGCGATCGTGCTGGTGCTGCTCTCCGGGTGGCTGAACGCCGTGACGGCCCGCAGCCGGAAAGCGCGGGTGCTGCTGGAAGGAAGAGCCGCGCTGCTGGTCCGGAACGGGGTGGTGAACGAGGAGGCGATGAAGCGGGAAGCGGTCTCCCGGTATGACCTCTATTCCTCGATCCGCAAGCAAGGGGTCAGCCGGTTAGGCGACGTGGCCTTCGCCATCCTGGAGCTGGACGGCAGCATCAGCGTGATCCGGAGGGAGGACGATCACCGCCCGCATGACTGCATCCCACCGGAGTTCCGCCGCCACGAGCCGCATGACCTGGAGCTTTTCGAGAACATGTAGTGGCCCAGCTTCAGCAGGCGGTTCAGGCCGGGCGTTCCCGAACGGCGGGCGGCGCCGTCGAGACGGCCGCTGGAGTACGCTTTACCTCTTCGGCTGCCTCCCGCGGCTGGAGGTTTTCCCGTCCGCGTCCGGCGGCGGGCCGGTGAAGCTATCTCCGGTCCGCCTTTCACGCTCTCTGCCTGCCGCGGCTAAGATGCGGGTAACAGCCCGCTGTTCAGGCTGGAGAGGAGCGAGAAATGACCTTCACCCCTCGAGTTCTGGCGTTTGCCGGCAGTCTACGGAGGGACTCATACAACAAGAAGCTGGTGCGGCTTGCCGCCGAAGGCGCGCGGGACGGCGGCGCGGAGGTGACCTACCTCGACCTCCGCGATTACCCGCTGCCGATCTATGACGGCGACCTGGAAGCTTCCGACGGGCTGCCGAAGAACGCCCGGCTGCTGAAGGAGCTGTTCCTCGACCACCAGGGGCTGCTCATCGCCTCCCCGGAATACAACAGCTCCATCAGCGCCGTTCTGAAGAACACGATTGATTGGGTTTCACGGCCGCAGGCCGGGGAGCCGCCGCTCGTCCACTTCAAGGGCAAGGTCGCAGGCCTCATGAGCGCGTCGCCCGGCGCGCTGGGCGGGCTCCGCGGACTGGTCACGGTGCGCTCGATCCTCTCCAACATCCACGTGCTCGTGCTGCCGGACCAGCTCTCAGTCGGAAAGGCGCACGAGCTGTTCGACGAGGCGGGACAGCTCACCGATCCGGCGCTCGCCGCGTGGGCGGTCCGCATCGGCGCCGGGGTGGCGGAAATGGTGCGGAAGCTGTACGCTCCGGACAGGACCTGACCGGCATCACTCGCCCCGGCCTTTCCCGTACCTCTCGCGTGGTGACTGCGGTTCCGTCACGCGTCATCCGGATGAGCGCGCAGTAACCATCCGCCGGAGATCACGCTCGAGCTCGTCTGCCGCCCACCGCGCTTCATCCACCCGTCGGCTCACGTCGTCCCCCTCCGGATCCCGAGCGATCCGCTCCAGCGCCTCCTGAAGTTGAGCGAGCCAGCCGTGCGTCTCCGCCTCCTGCGGGCGGGCGATCATCGACCATGGCGCAGTGGCCAGCAGCCGGAGGGCTTCTTCCGCGATTTCCGCGCGATCTCCGATGACGTCCAGCATCGTGCGAAGGCGCTCCTGGACGGCGTCCACCGCCTGGAGCACCTGAGCGGCAGCATTCATCGCTTGTTTCCTCCACTCGGGATCACTTTCGCGGCGGCATCCCCGGTCAGGAGCCGTTGCCGGCGACGGGGACTTCCCCGTTATCCCGGAGGCGCGACCACCCGGAGTATGGCCAATGCCGGTTGGCGCCCGGCCCGGGTAGCTGGTCCCACCTCTCGCCACGGTGACCTGACGACACGACTCTTCCCCGCACCTCGCGCCGCTAACCCGTGTCGCGCGGGATTTTCGCTCCGGCTCCGGCAGCTCGCACCTTCGCCGATTTGGGCGACGGGGCCGTGCCGCCGCGGCTGCTCCGGCGGCGGTCTCGAGAGCGGCCGCCTGCTCCGTCACCTCACTCCCCGCGCCGCACGCGGAATTCAACCGGCGCGTCCGTGTCCGGAGTCTGGCGGCGCGTGGCCACCCAGCTCGGCCCGGAGGGCGGCGTAGAACCGGTCGCGGGCATGCCGCTCGCTCCACGGCTGGTGACCGCACTGCCGGAGCAGGATGAAGCGGAGCCCCGGGCGCACCCGCGCAAGGGAGTCCCGCACACCCTCCGCCGGATGGGGATCGTGGTCGCCGTGGATGGCGAGCACCGGGCAGCGGAGCCGGGACGCCGCCTCCAGCAGTACGCCCGCGCGGCGCATCGCCGCCGCCTCGGCCCACACGGACCGGAAGACGGCGCTCTGGAATGGGAGAGGCTCCGGCTCCGGCAGCTCCTCCAGCGGGTCAAACTGGTCGGCCCGGGCGCTGAGCTCGGTGATTCGGCGGATGAGGCGTCCAGAATCTCCGGCGTCCGGATCACCGAGCGCCTTGAGACTAACCTCCCACTCCTCCCGCTCTTCGGCGGTGAGGCGGCTCATCCGGCGGGCCTGGACCTCCGCAGCGTAGCGCTCCTCGAACGGCCCGCTGGAGACGAGGATGAGCTTCTCCACCATGGCGGGATGCCGGGCGGCCTGCAGGAGGCCCAGCCAGGCGCCCCACGAATAGCCGATCAGCGTCGCGGGGCCGTCCGCATGCTGCTCCAGGACCGCCGCCAGCTCCTCGACCTGCCCGCCGACGGTACCCGCCGTCTGGATCGGCTCCAGCAGCCCCCGCTCGGCCGCGAGGACCCGCGCCACGGGCGCCACTTCTCCGGCCGCGCCGGGGCCGCCGTGGATCACGGCGACCCGGTAGGGAGGCGCACCGTAGATCCGCAGGTTCATGGCGCTCCCTCACCCCCAGCACCGCTTCCGCTCACCATCCCTCACACCGGCGGGGACCCTGCCGCGTTTCACCGAGCTCCAGGCGAGCGGTCTACCCCACTCCCTGAAGACGCCGTCTCCGGAGAGCGGGTTACGCGGCGGTCGGCGAGCACGCCGCACTCCCCGCGTGCGCATTTCCGCAATCGGGCGCGGCACACCCCGCTACTACCGGCCGGCGGCGTGCTTCTGCTCCCGCAGGTAGTGGAGGACCCCCGGGGTGATCGAGAGGAGGATGATGCCGACGATCACGTATTCCGGGTTCACGTGGTAGTGCTCCAGCGTCTTCCCGAGGGTGAAGCCGAGCAGGAGCATGCTCGGGATCCAGAGGAGCACACCGGCAACGTTAAAGGTGATGAAGCTCCGGAACGGCATCTCGGTGATCCCCGCGACGACGGGCGCGAAGGTGCGGGCGATCGGCATGAACTCGGCGAGAATGATCGTCTTGCCGCCGTGCTTCTCGTAGAAGGCCTTCGTCTTCAGCAGGTGGGTCCGCTTGAACAGCCGGGAATCGCCGCGGGAGTAAAGAGCGACCCCCGCCTTCTTGCCGACCAGGTAGCCCGTGCAGTTCCCGAGAAACGCGGCGGCGATCAGCAGCCCCATCAGGAGCAGGAGACTGGGGAGCGGCTCCTGCGGGAGCGGAGCGGGCGCGTGGAACTGCCCGCGGCCGATGAAGAGACCCGCCGTGAAGAGGAGCGAGTCGCCGGGGAGGAAGAAGCCGACGAGCAGCCCTGTCTCCGCGAACATGACGAGCGCGACGAGGATGAAGCCGCCGCCGAGAATGAGGTCGATCAGATGTTGCAAGGTGGGAAAGTGCTGGGTGATGCGTGGAGGATTCCGCCCGGCTGAGCCGCCGGACGGTCAGTCCCGCGGCTCGCCGAGGACGGCGTCGAGGTCCGGCGGGGGCGCGTTGAACCGCCCGCCGGTGGCCCCGTGGAAACCGTCAGGCTCTCGCCACGGCTCATCGGACCCGCGCGACGAGCGGGCCGGCCGCGGCGCCGGGGTCTTGAAGGCGTCCTCCAGGGTAGGAGCTAGCTGCTGCACCCGGCGGGCCGGCGGCAGGGAGCGCAGAACGACCTCCCCGTAGCGCATCGTATGGACCCGCTTGTCGAGGATCGCGACGAGGCCGCGGTCTTCCCGGGTCCGGACGAGGCGTCCGAACCCCTGCTTGAGCGCGAGGACGGCCTTGGGGAGCATGAACTGGGAGAACCAGTCCTCTCCCCGGCTCTTCATCCGCTCCGTGCGGGCCTGCACCACGGGATCGTCCGGGCTGGCGAACGGAAGCTTGTCGATGATCACGCAGGAAAGGGAGTCGCCGGGGATATCGACCCCTTCCCAGAAGGTGGCGGTGGCAAAGAGGACGGCGCCGGGCGTGGTCTTGAACCACTCGATCAGGCGGCCACGGGGCAGGTCTTCCTGCGTCTTGGTGGGATACGGCAGCCGCCCCTGCAGCCCGGCATAGATCTCCCGCAGCGAGCGGTAGGAGGTGCAGAGCACGAAGGCGCGGCCGCGGGTCATCCGGAGGATCCGCTCGATCTCCGGCAGCACCGCTTCTGTGAAGCCGGGGTCGCTCGGCATCGGGACGGAG
The DNA here is from genome assembly GCA_964416225.1 of uncultured bacterium. Classification (GTDB taxonomy): domain Bacteria; phylum Armatimonadota; class SYMT01; order SYMT01; family SYMT01; genus CAYQDT01. The sequence goes on along the minus strand of CAYQDT010000163.1, from coordinate 3,012 downwards.
CGCGGGATGTAGAGCAGCGCCTGGTTCGGATAGTCAAACGGCGAGCCGAGGACCTCCTCCACTGTCTCCCCGCTCAGGCCGAGCTCCCGCTTCAGAAACTGGAAGCTGCCGTCGACGGCCAGCGTAGCCGAGGTGAGGACGCAGGTGGTCTTGGACCAGAGCAGCTTCTCGAGCGCCTCGCCCACGTCGAGCGGCGCCGAGATCAGCTCGAAGTGGTCCCGGCCCGGATCGACGGTCATCCAGTTTGCGCGGCTGTCCCCGCCGGGCAGTGCGGAGAAGTGATCCCACCGATCCGACAGGCTTTTCGCCACGCTCTGCATCTGCTCCCGGACCACCTCCGCCCGGGCCTTGGCCACCGCCGGGTCCCCTTCCAGGAGGTTCATCTGCACGGCGTCCGCGTGCTCCAGCCACTGCGCGAGATGACCGAACGCCTCCGACAGGCGCCGCTCCGCGCTCTCGAGCGCCGGGTCCGGATCGATCCGGAACTGGCCGCGGCCCTTCCGGAACAGCAGGTCCGAGATATCCAGCTCCGCGTCGATGACCGCCTGAACGATCTGCGTCGGGACATTGCCGAAGCGGCGCTGGACCCGCTGCAGGAGGCGGTTCGTCATCCAGCGGGAGACCTGGACGGAGAGCGCGCTGGTGGCGTTCCGGTCCAGGTGGTGCGCCTCGTCGAAGACCGCGATGTCGTGCTTCGGGAGGACGCCGCCGCCCATCGCGAGGTCAGTGAAATAGAGCGCGTGGTTGGTAATGATGATCTGCGCGTCGTCGCACGCCTGCCGGGCCATCCGGTGCGGCGTGAAGGCGAAGTTGGGACACTTCGGACCCAGGCAGTCTTCCGGGTCGCTGGCGAGGCTCTCCTGCCAGTAACGGGGATCCACGTTGAACGGGAGCTCCGCGCGATCCCCGTTCCAGACCTGCCGGGATGCGATCTGGATGAGGTCGCGAACCGCGGCTTGCTGGGGATCTCCCGGAGGAAGCGTCCGCTGCTGCTCCTCCAGCTTTCGGAGACAGACGTAGTTGGAGCGGCCCTTGGCCAGGGCCACCTGGATCTCCCGCCCGTATGCCTGCGCCAGGAACGGGATGTCTTTTTGGAGGAGCTGCTCCTGGAGAGCGATCGTGCCGGTGGAGATAACCGCCGTCTTCCCGCTCTCGATGATGGGGATGAGGTAGCCGAACGACTTGCCGCTGCCGGTTCCCGCCTCGATGAGCGTGTGCTTACCCGTCCGGAGCCCCTCCTGGATGGCGCGCGCCATCTGGAGCTGCTGGGGACGCGGCTCGTAGCCCGGGAGCTGCGAGACGATCTCCTCGATGACGCGGTCGACGGGTCGCAACGGGGGTCAGGTCCTGGTGTGACGGTGGGGTTGTTCTACTCTACCGTTTGCTATCATTCAGGTCAAGGAACGACGCGTGACGCCGCGAGGGAAACCGCAGCGGTATCGCTCCCGCCGATCCTGGCGACGGTTCACGACGCGCGGCGCGTCCCCCGGGGCCTTCGGATCGGCACCGGCGAGTGATCGAGGAGCCGTGGGGCCGGGTGGGCAGCGGCGGTACCCATGGCCGGAAATACCCGGCGCAGCAAGCGTCGGCGGGTGTTTCGGGCGCCGCGACGGACCGGGTGCCTGCCTCGCGGCGGCTGCCGCCGGCGGCCGGCGGTCACCCACACCGCTGGAGCCGGCCCGGCGGCGCGAATACCCGGCGCCGGGCCCCGCTCCCCGCTTCAGCCGGCTCGGAGCGTCCGGAGCGAGCGGCCCGATCAGCGGTGAAGACGGGCGGGAGCGCGGGTGCTCCGCGAGCGCCGGTCAGCGGGCCGTGGAACCCGGCACGGCGGGAGCAGCGTCACGCGGCATCCTCGGCTGCTCCTGCGCACGGGGGGCTGAGGCGGGGGCTGGCAGGGTGAAGAGGTGAGCTTCCGGCTGCGCCGCCTCGTTCTTCTGGATGAGGTACCAGGCCACGACGCAGATGGCGGCGGCGATCACCACCCCCAGGACCAGCATGGCCCAGATGCCGGAGTCTTTCGATAAGCCGTGGCCTGAACGATGTACCCCACCCATCTCGGAGCTCTCCAACGGGACCGATCGACCGCCCTGACGGATCACCGACGCATTTCGTCCGCGGCGGCGTCCGAGTGGACGCTCGCGAACGAGCCCGGTGTGCAGAGCTATTCGGTACCGATCGGGCCGATCGCCGCACCGCGTGTGCGCTCGGTCACAACATTAAGCCACTCTTGCGCAGTCGGCGGCGATTTGGGCGCCGGAGGCGAGGCTACCGCCTGGAGATCGCACGGAACTGCCCCGCTCATCCGACGCCGCGCTCCCCTCCGGTGGTCGATCAAGGTGCCGCGCAGCCGACGCTGCCGGGCCACGAGCAACACGCCCTTCGGTAGGCTCGCTCCGAGCTCCGCCTCCCTCTCCACCGCACGGATGCGTCGAGCAGACCCCTGGACGGGCGGCCCGGCGCCGGGCCGCTCGTCGAGAATGGGCCCCGGCCGCGGGCGAATCCGGAGCTGCCGGCGATGCGTCCGGGGGTGCCCACCGGCCGCTCCGCGCCCGGCGATTCCCGGGCATTGCCCCGCTCTCTCCGGCGTGGTAGACTCATGGCGGCACCGATTTTCGACCCTGCGGTGTGCGTGATGTCATCTGAGGCTTTGGGCCAACACTCACACTCCAGGGACCCCAAATCACCGGCCACAAGTGGGAGCCGGCGTTGACGGCCCTTCGGGGCAAGAGCCGGAATCGCGAGTGCGCCGGGCGCGGGTCCCGCCCGTGTCTCACGGGTTCAAAAGCTTAAGGACACACGGCACTGCGGGGCCCCTCTGGGGATGGAGTCTCGCCCCGAGAAGGCGCGAGGAGCCGGAGCCGAAGCGGCCCGACTCCTCCGGGACCACCCCGCCCACCCCTTTCGCCCTTCACACAGCCATGCCGACCGGCAGCCTCTTCCCCGACGACGCTTCGTCCGCGGCCGATCCCGGCCCCTCGGGTCCGCTGGCGGCGCGGATGCGTCCTCGCACGC
>CAYQDT010000162.1:0-7390 GCA_964416225.1 uncultured bacterium | reverse complement strand
CGTGGCGCACCACGGCACGCAGCGTGACCACCGCGCCGGCTGCTCCGTCGCGCAGGATCGAGCGGTCCTGGCCGCCGCCGGGTAGCAGCTCCAGCCGCAGCGCCGCCACCGGTGCCGGGGCGGGCTTCAACAGAGCGTGAACTTCCTGCGGAGCCGCGGAGGTGAGCCGCACGCTCCGGTCATCGCCGATCCGGAACGAAGCAGGCGGCGCCGCGGCGCCCGCGACCGGCAAAACCGCCGGCGGTGCCGCGGCGCTCCGCGCGGGGCGAGCCGGCGGGGCCGGGGGAGTGACGGCTTGCACCTCGGGAGCGGGGGTTTCCCAGCCGTCGGGATGGCTGCTCAGAAACTCCAGCATCGCGGCCCGGCACTTTCGGTAATCGCCGGCCGCCGCGGCGTCGCTCTCGAGGGCGGGACCGGCTGCCGCGGCGAGCTGCGTGATCCGCGCCTGGTCGGCCACGATCCGCTCCTTCAGGTAGCGGCTTTCCACCCGGATCTCGGGCGGGAACGGGTAGTCGTTGTTGTAGCCGCGCAGGTCCGGGTTCGGCGTGTAGCCGTAGTCCGCGTAGACGCCCCACTGCTTCACATCTGCGAAGAAGGCGCCGAGGCTGTAGAAATCCTTCTGCGTGAACGGGTCGTACTTGTGGTCGTGGCACTCGCAGCAGCCCATCGTGGCGCCCATCCACGCCATCCCCACGGTGCGGATCCGGTCCGCCGTGTATTTCGCCAGGTACTCCCGTGCCTGCGCGCCGCCCTCGCGGGTCATCATGTTCAGGCGGATGAAGCAGGTGGCGGTTCGGGTTTCCGGCGTGGCGTTCGGGAGGAGGTCGCCGGCGAGTTGCTCGACGGTGAATCGATCGAACGGCTTGTTCCGGTTGAACGAGTCGATCACGTAATCCCGGTAGGCCCACGCGTTCTGGTTCTGGTCGCCGTGAAAGCCGACGGTGTCCGCATAGCGTGCCACGTCCAGCCACGGCACGGCCATTCGCTCCCCGTAATGGGGAGAGGCGAGCAGGCGGTCGACGACCCTCGCGTAGCGGTCCGGCGACCGGTCGGCCAGGTATGCGCGCACTTCGGAAGGGGTGGGCGGAATGCCGATCAGGTCCAAGTAAACCCGCCGGAGGAGGGTGCGCGGGTCCGCTTCGGCCGACGGCAGGATCTTGCCTGCCAGGAGCCGTGCGCGAACGAAGGCGTCGACGGGATTGCGGACCGGGTAGCGGGCATCGGCGACGCGGGGCACGGGTGGTCGGCGGGACGGGATCCAGGCCCAGTGGGGCTGATACCGGGCGCCGTCCGCGATCCACCGTCGCAGCAATGATTTCTGCGCATCCGTGAGCGTCTTGTGCGAAGCAGGCGGCGGCATCCGGCCGGCATCCTCCCCCGCGGAGATGCGCGCGATCACGCCGCTGCGGGCCGGATCTCCGGGGAGAATCGCCCGACGCGCCACCGCCTCCTCCCGAAGATCGAGGCGGAGACCCGCCATCCGCTTGTTCTTGTCCGGGCCGTGGCAGGCGAAGCAGTTGTCCGAGAGGATGGGACGGATATCCCGATTGTATTCGATGGCCGGAGCCGGCTTCGGCGCGGGCAAGCGGTGCGCGGGAGCTGTGGGATGGGGTCGGATGCCGGATGCCGGCGAGCCGAAGGCGGCGAGGGCGGGCAGCGCCACCAGCGCCGTCAGCGCGCCGCCGGCCCGAGGGATACGAAATGCATCAGGCATCCTGGAAATCTCTTCACGCACCGGTCCGCGCCCTGAACCCCGGGCTCGGAGGACAACACGGTGCTTGTGACGCCGGTCCGCTCCGCAAGTTGCGCCTGTGCGGGTCGCGCGCGGCGCCGCGGCGGATCGACGTGTGCCCGGCCCGCGCCAGGGTTTGACCCGGTTGGCCCGGGGTGTACATTCCCCCTGAAGGCGGTATGGAGCAGGTCACGAGGGAAACCGCGGGCCGGCGGGGCAGGTTAGCGGCGGCGGAGGGATGGCCTGGGCCGGTTTTAAGCGACTGTTAATCTTCGTGGTCCATCATTGCGGCAATCGATGCGCTAACATCGGGGCGGATCGAGCGGTTTCCCCTCGGAAGCCCCAGCACGAAGGATCTCAATGGTGACCCAGTCCTCCTCTCGGACTCACATAGAGCGCGCTGCGGCTCCGTCGGCCGCTCCGGATGGCTCCGCAGCACCGGTCAAGTTCACCGTCGGCGGATTGAAGCTCTTCTACGGAGCAAACGAAGCGCTGCACTCGGTGAGCCTGGAGATCTTCCCGCGGCAGATCACCGCGCTCATCGGCCCTTCCGGATGCGGGAAGAGCAGCTTCCTGCGCTGCCTCAACCGGATGAACGACTTGATTCCGGGCGCGCGGGTCGAGGGTCAGGTGGAGCTGGACGGCCAGAACATCTATGACCGGTCGATCGACGTTCCGGCACTCCGGAAGCGGGTGGGCATGGTCTTCCAGCGCCCCAACCCCTTCCCGAAGTCGATCTTCGACAACATCGCGTATGGCCCGCGCCTCCACGGTGTGCGGCGGGGTGGGGATCTTGAAGAGATTGTGGAGCGGAGCCTTCGCCAGGCGGCACTGTGGGATGAGGTGAAGGACTCGCTGAAGCGGAGCGCGCTCGACCTTTCGGGCGGGCAGCAGCAGCGGCTTTGTATCGCGCGGGCGCTGGCGATCGAGCCGGAGGTCCTGCTCATGGACGAGCCATGCAGCGCGCTCGACCCGATCTCCACCTTTCGGGTTGAAGAGTTGATGCTCGACCTCAAGGCGAGCTACACTATTGTATTAGTCACACATAATATGTACCAGGCGTCCCGGGTGTCCGAGCGCACCGGATTCTTTCTCTCCGGTGATCTCGTGGAGATCGGGGCTACATCCCAGATTTTCGAGTCACCCCGGCAGCAGAAAACGGACGACTACATCCGCGGGCGCTTCGGATAGTTGAGCCCGGCCGGCAGCAAGCGGTTCACACTGAGCGGCGGGAGGCCTGAATGGCGGCGACCCTTAGACACCATTACCATGAAGAGCTGCAGAGCCTTCAGGCCGACGTCTTTGCGATGGGGATGCACGTGCTGGAAATGCTGGACCTGTCGGTCCAGGCACTGATGCAGCAGAGCGGCGATCTTGCCACTCGGGTCATCCAGATGGACGACGATGCGGACCGGATGGACCTGGAGATCGAGCAGCGGTGCCTCCACCTGCTCGCGCGCCAGCAGCCGCTGGGCCGGGACCTGCGCCTCATCGGCTCCTCCCTGAAGATCATCACCGACCTGGAGCGGATCGGCGACTTCTCCGTGGACATCGCGAAGACGGCGCGGCGGATGGTGGATGAGGTCTATCTGCGTCCGATGGTCCCGATTCCTGGAATGACCACGGCCGTAAAGAAGATCGTCTATGAGGCCCTCCGTGCCTACATGGACCTCGACCTGGACCGGGTGCACCGCGCGATCCAGATGGATGACGCCATCGACGAAGATTACGACGCGATCTTCACGCGGCTGATGCGGGAAGTCCAGCGAGACGCCACGCTGGCCCGCCAGGCGATCTGGTTCTCCCACGTGATCCATTTCCTGGAGCGAATCGCGGATCACTCCGTCAACGTGGCGGAGCGCGTCTCGTACATGATCACGGGTGAGTTCACGGAGTTCGCACACCACCGGACCCTTAGCCCGGCAGAACCGCCGGGATCCGCGTAAGGGGTATCTCGCAGCGCCATACCCGGCCACGATTGGGGTCCCTGCGGCGGCAGCGGACCTCAATTTACGTCCGGGTGCCCGAGCCGGGGAGGCCGCACCCGGAGCGCTCCGGCCCGGGCAGCGCTCCGGAGGATGAAAGCTTAAACGCGGGTTCAGCGGGTGTTAAGCCGAAGTTAAGCTTCCGGAAAGAGCATTGGGATGAGCGGACCGGCCCCGCGGCGTCGTTCGCGCCTCTCTCGGCGCACCGCCGCAGATGAAATGACCCGGTCCGGAGAAAGGATTGTGGAATGCAGGGACGACTCCATCGCGCGGGTGCCGGCGTGCTGCTGGCCGCGCTTGTGGCGGCGCCGGTTGCTGCGCAGCAGTTGACGGGGGCCGGCGCCACGTTTCCGTTCCCCCTCTACAGCAAGTGGTTTGACGCGTATCACCAGAAGAACCCGGGTGTGACGATCAACTACCAGTCCATCGGCAGCGGTGGCGGTATCCAGCAGTTGAAGGCGGGAACGGTGGACTTCGGCGCTTCCGACGCGCCGCTTTCCGACGAAGAGCGGGGCTCGATGCCGGGGCCGGTGGTGCACATCCCCACCGTCGCCGGGGCGGTGGTTCTGACGTACCACATTCCGGGCGCGCCGCAGGGCCTGAAGCTGACCGGGCCGGTGGTTGCGGAGATGTTCCTGGGCAAGATTACGCGCTGGAACGACCCGCGGATTGCCAAGGAGAACCCGGGCGTGCGCCTGCCGAACACGGCGGTAGCCATTGCGCACCGCTCGGACGGCTCCGGCACCAGCTACATCTTCACGCACTACCTCGCCGCGGTCAGCCCGGAGTGGAAGCAGAAGGTCGGCGCCGGGAAGTCCGTCAACTGGCCGGTCGGCCTGGGCGGCAAGGGCAACGAGGGAGTGACCGGGCTGGTGAAGCAGACGCCGGGCAGCATCGGCTACGTTGAGCTGGCCTATGCCATTCAGAACCGGCTGCCTTTTGCCAGCGTGCAGAACAAGGCCGGCAAGTTCATCGCCCCCTCGGTGGAGAGCACCACGGCCGCGGCCTCCGGCGCGGTGAGCGCGATGAAGAAAGACATCCGCACGCCCATCGTCAATTCCGGAAACGCGAACGCTTATCCCATCGCCGGCTTCACCTACGTCCTGGTTTACAAGGACCTGAAGGATCCGGCTCGGGGCAAGGCCGTCGTGAACTTCCTCAAGTGGGCGATGAACCAGGGCCAGGCAATGGCACCGTCGCTCTATTACGCGCCCCTCCCGAAGGGCGTGGTGGCCCTCAACCAGGCCGCCATCAAGACGCTCACCGCGGGTGGGCAGAAGGTCGCCGCGAACTAGGCGGCTCCCGCTCCGGCCGGAGAGGGACACCGCTCCGGCCGGCAGCCACTTTTCCCTATGGCCGTATCCGAGCAGCATTCACCGACAGCCCCCGCGCTGGGGCCGAAGCCCGCCGGCACTCTGCCGGACCTTCTCTTTATGCGGGGGACCCAGCTCTTTGCGCTGGCAACCCTGGCCGTGGTCGCGCTGGCGCTCACCACCACGCTGGTTAACGCCCTGCCCGCCATCAAAGCGTTCGGGCTCCACTTTGTGACCGGAAGCACCTGGGATCCGGTCAACAACGCGTTCGGCGCCTGGCCCTTCATCTGGGGCACGCTCTACTCCTCGGCGGTGGCGCTGCTGCTGGCCGTGCCGGTGGGCATCGCCACCGCCATCTTCCTGGCGGAGCTCAGCCCCCGCTGGCTCTCCGGCACCGTCTCCTTCCTGGTGGAGCTGCTGGCGGCGGTTCCGAGTGTGGTGTACGGACTGTGGGGCGTGCTGGTGATGGTTCCCTGGCTGCGCGACCACGTGGAAGCGCCCCTGAGCGACCGGTTCGGGCAGTTTCCCCTCTTCTCCGGCGCCCCGTATGGGGTCAGCTTCCTGGCGGCCGGCGTCATCCTGGCGATCATGATCCTTCCGATCATCACCGCGGTGACCCGAGACGTGCTCCGCGCCGTGCCTCGGGACCAGCGGGAAGCCTCCGTGGCGCTGGGAAGCACCCGGTGGGAGGCGATCTGGCGGGCCGTGCTTCCGTTCGGACGGGTGGGGATCCTGGGGGGAGTCGTGCTGGCGCTGGGCCGGGCGCTCGGCGAGACGATGGCGGTAACCATGGTGATCGGCAATCGGCCCGAAGCAAATCTCTCGCTGCTCTCGCCCGGGTACAGTCTCTCCGCGGTGCTGGCGAACGAGTTTGCCGAGGCGACCAGCGACCTGCACCGCGCGGCGCTGCAGGAGGTGACGCTGGTGCTCTTCGCGGTGACGTTCATCGTGAACGGCCTCGCGCGCTGGCTGGTGTGGCGGGTCACGCGCCGGACGGGAGGCCGCTGATGGATCAGAGAAAGCTGGGCAAAACCGGGATGGGCCGGCGGGTTGTGAACGGGCTCCTGCTGGCACTCTGCTGGATGGCCGCGGCGCTGGCGCTGGTGCCGCTCCTGCTGGTGCTTTTCCACGTCATCACCCTTGGAATCCGGAGCGTCAACCTCGACTTCTTCACCCACCTTCCCCGGCCGGTCGGCGAGACCGGCGGCGGGATGCTGCAGGCGCTCCTGGGCAGCGGGATGATCATCGGCATCGCGTCCCTGATCGGCATTCCGGTGGGCGTCCTGGGGGGCGTCTACCTGGCGGAGTACCAGGCTCACCGGGTGGGCAACTGGATCCGCTTCGCGGCGGACGTCCTGAGCGGCATCCCCTCCATCGTGCTCGGGGTGGTTGCGTACAGCCTGATCGTGATTCCGATGAAGCGTTTCAGCGCGATCGCCGGAGGCGTCGCCCTGGCAATGATCATGATCCCCGTGCTGCTGCGGACCACGGAAGAGATGATCCGGCTGGTGCCGGGCTCGCTCCGCGAAGCCTCGCTGGCGCTCGGCGCGCCGCGGTGGCGGACGGCGCTCTCCGCGGTGCTTCCGGTGGCGCGCGCCGGGATCGTAACCGGCGTCCTGCTCTCGATGGCGCGCGTGGCGGGGGAAACCGCGCCGCTGCTGTTCACCGCCCTGAACAACCAGTACCTGAACTGGAAGCCGGACCAGCCGACGGCATCCCTTCCGGTGCAGATCTTCACATTCGCCATCGCTCCGTATGACGATTGGCAGCGCCTGGCGTGGGCCGGCGCGCTGGTCCTGGTGGCAACGACGGCGATTCTGAGTCTGGCTGCCCGCTTCATCGTTCGCGACCGGCTGGCGAACCGGGCCTAGCCGGGGTGATCCCTCGACACGTTCCGTCCCGAGCTGCATCCATGGTCACGTCTGGAGCTACGCACGCGCATGGCGGCTCCCGGCCCTCCGCCGGGTCACCGCTGAACGAGCAGGCCCCCGTCCTGCTGGTCGAGGATGATCCCGCCATTGCCGAGAGTGTGGCGTTCAACCTGCGGGAAGAGGGATTTCAGGTGGTGGTCGCCCGCCGGGGTGACGAAGCGCTGGAACTCACGCGCAGCCGCTCCTTCTCGCTGATCCTGCTGGACCTGATGCTGCCGGGTGTCTCCGGCGGTGAGATCTGCAGCGAAGTGAGGCATGCGTCCCGCGTGCCCATCCTGATCCTGAGCGCCCGCTCGGAGGATGAAGACAAGGTGGGAGCGCTGGAGTCCGGCGCCGACGACTACGTGACGAAGCCGTTCAGCATGCGGGAACTCGTCGCGCGGGTCAAGGCACTCCTCCGGCGGAGCGCCTCCGATGCGGAGGGCCCGG
>CAYQDT010000161.1:0-7398 GCA_964416225.1 uncultured bacterium | reverse complement strand
GGTCTTTCGGCAGACCTCGTCTACCGTGCAGCGGTCGTAGTATTCCAGCCCCCGACCGAGCGCGAATGTGGTGAGCTGCCGCGTGAACGCCACGGCGAAGGCGTCCTTCTGACCCCGGAGAATCGTCTTGAGCTCGGCGGGACCCGCGAAGCTCTTTCCGCCGGGGAGCGTGCCCGAAGAGTCGACGGGAGCGTCGCCGTCCTTGACGCGCCAGGCGCCCACGGCGTCGAAATTCTCCATTCCGAATCCCAGCGCGTCCATCTTCAGGTGGCAGGTGGCGCAGGCCGGATCTTTCCGGTGCTGCTCCATCCGCTGGCGCAGGGTGCCGGAGACGGTCCCTCCCTCGGCCTTCAGTTCCGGCACGTTCGGCGGCGGCGGCGGCGGCGGCGTACCCAGGATCTGCTCCAGCACCCACTTTCCGCGCTTCACCGGGCTGGTGCGCGTGGGGTTGGAAGTGATGGTCAGAATGCTGGCCTGCGTGATGAGCCCGCCGCGGCGCCCGTCCGGAAGCTGGACTTCCCGGAACTCATCCCCCTTCACGCCGTCGATGCCGTAGTGCTTGGCCAGCCGCTCGTTCAGGTAGGTGTAGCGTGCGTCCAGGAAGTCGACGATGGAGCGGTTCTGGGACATCACGCCGCCGAAGAAGCGCTCCGTCTCCTCCAGCATCGCCTTGCGCAGCGACTCATCCCACTCCGGGAACCGCTTCGGATCCGGGTTGACGTTCCGCAGCAGGCGCAGGTTCAGCCACTGGTCGGCGAAGTTCTCGACGAGCGCGTGCGCTCTCGGATCGCGCAGCAGCCGCAGCGCCTGGGCCTTCAGCACGGCCGGCTGATGCAGGGTGCCGGTCTGTGCAAGCTGCAGGAGCGTGTCATCCGGCATCGTGCTCCAGAGGAAATACGAAAGCCGACTCGCGAGCTCCCAGTCGTTCAGCATGTAGCCGGGTGAGCTGGGGTTCAGCGGCTTCCGATCCGTCTCCACGTGGAACAGGAAGTTCGGAGAGACCAGCGCCGCCTCCAGGGCGAGCTGCATCCCGCGCTCGAAGGTGTCGCCCTGCTTCTGCGCCAGGTCCACGTAGCGGGCCACCCGCTCGACTTCCGCATCCGAGACCGGCCGGCGCCAGGCCCGCTTCAGGAACGGCGCGAGGTCCTTCTTCGCCGCCGCATGCCACGCGTCCGGGCTGCTCGGGTACTGCGCCAGCAGCCGCTTCTGGAACTCCGGCTTTGGCTTGGGCGTGGGATGCAGCGGCCCGACCACCTCCAGGGACTCGATCAGCAGCGCCCGGTCCGGCCGGGTCGCGGCGGGGATTTGCGGGTCCTGGAGCGGGTTCACGAACGAAAGCTGGAGCTGCTTCCGCCCCCGCTTTTCCTGAAGCGGAATCTCGTAGTCCTTGCCGGAGGTAGCGGTTACCTCCAGGGTGGCGATATCCTGCGGCGCGATCCCCTTTTGCGGATTACCGCCGAAGCGGAGCAGCAGTTTCGCGGGCTCCTGTCCGGCCGGCTTCTGGTACGCCCGGACCCGCAGCAGGTAGTCGCCGTCATCCGGAAAGGTGATTCCGGAGTGAAGCTCACCCTTCCCGGTAAACTGCGAGGCAGTTTTGTTGAAGACGCCCACCGCGCCGCTGCCGGCGAAATTAACCGTGTTCAGCTTCTCGGAATGGATGGGAGGCGGCGTGACGATCGCTTCGTCCGCGATCTTCTCCGCCGCGGAGACGTACTTCTCCATCAGCAGCGGCGAGATGGAGAGCACGTCCCCGATGTTGTCGAAGCCGTAGCCGACGTCGTCGGACGGAAAGTCGTCCGCCGGCTTGAAATCGATGCCGATCAGGTCCCGAATCGTGTTGTTGTACTCGGCGCGATTCAGGCGGCGCATGGTCACGCGGCCCGGCTCCTTCACGTCGCACTGGAGCGTGGAGAGGCGGGAGTCGATCCACGTGCTCATGAACGTGCGCTCCGCGTCTGTGGGCTGCGGCGCGCTCTTCGGCGGCATCTCCTTGTCCTGCACGCGGCGGGAAATGTGCTCCCACTGATTGCGCGCCTTGATGACGGAGGCCTCGTCTTTGAAAATGGTGAGGTCCAGCCCGCCCAGTGCCGCCGTGTGGCTGTGGCAAGAGAGACAATACTTCTGCGTCAGGGGCTGGATGTCACGGGCGTAGCTGGCACGCTCCGCCGGGCCTCCCTTCCGGGCCGCCACCGGCTTGCGCTGCTGCGCGGCCAGCGTGGGTGCAAGGCAAGCGCCTCCCATCAGCAGGAGAAACACCGGGCTCCACCGTTCAGGACCAAATCGCATCCAACAAACTCCTGAGGAACGAGACGGAACAGCGCGTCACGGACGACACCGGCGGCTCCCCGCGGCGAGGGGCGCGTGGCCGGCCGTCAAGCAATACGAAACGTCGGCCATCTCAGAGTTGCACGTGAGGAATGCCTTTTAGTTTGGATCTTTGTGACAGCTTGCCCGGCGACCCGATAAGGCGGTTTTTCAGCGGCGCCCGGCCGTGAATTCGGGGGTGGAGACGCCCTAACGTCCTCTGCGGTGCGGCCGCCGGAAGTGCCGGTTCAGCGGGTGAAAAAGCCAAATCTGTATAAAGTTGTTCGAGCAACAGAATACAGATTTTCGGCGCGCGCGTCAAGAGGCATGTGGGGAGCGCAGACGCGCGAGACGGGGCCGGCTCGGTGGCCGTCGATCGCGCGCAGGGACGCCCTGCCGGGAAGCACGGGGAGGGCGTACTACCCGAGCAGCTCGGGAATGGGCGAGTGTCCGGGGAGGAGGTAGTTCGGTCGTCCGCTTGGGTCCTGGATGGGTGTGTTCTCGATATCGATCCCCAGGTTGCGGTAGAGGGTGGCAAAGACGTCCTTGTAGTGGACGGGCCGCTCGTCCACCGCTCCCGCGAAGCGATCGGAGCTTCCAATCACCTGGCCGGTGCGCATCCCACCGCACGCCAGAAGCGCGCAGGAAAGCTGTGGCCAGTGATCCCGCCCCGCGTCCTTGTTGATGGTGGGCGTCCGGCCCATCTCGCCCCACACCACCACGGAGACGTCCTGGTCCAGTCCGCGATCGTGAAGGTCCCCCACCAGCGCCGTGAGCGCCTGGTCCAGCTTCGGAAGGCGCTCCTCACATTGCTTGAAGTTCGCGCCGTGGTAGTCCCACCGTCCGAAGGTGAGCGTGACGCAGCGGGCCCCCGCCTCCACCAGCCGCCGCGCGACGAGGAACTGGTCATTCCAGCACGGACCGCCATCGTCCACGTTTTTGGACGAGCCGTAGCCGTACCGGGCACGCAGCTTCGGGTCCTCACGGGTCACGTCCAGGGCTTCCGCCAGCTTGCTGCTCGTCAGGATGTCGAAAGCCCGCTGGTTGATGGCATCGGCGGATTCCGCGGCACGGTCCGCGGCGGCACGGAACCGGTCCACGGCGGCCAGCATCCGCCGGCGGTCGGACAGGCGGGTCAGCGAGAGCCCGTGCAGCGTCATATCGTGCATGATCTCGCCCTGCGGCTGAAGCGGCGCATGGGCCCGGCCCAGGAAACCGGGATCACCGGGATCCGCCCAGAGGCTGAAATCCATCTTCGGTGAGAGCCCGATGAACGGCGGCACCGTCCGGTCGACGGGTCCTTCCAGCGCGGAGACCACCGAGCCGAGACACGGAAAGTGCTTCTGGCGCGTCTCGTTCATCGTGAAGCCGCTGTTGCAGACGTGGGAGGAGTGCTCGCCGCCCGCGCCCACCAGCGACCGGATGATCGTGAACCGGTCCATCATCTTTGCCAGGCGGGGCAGGTGCTCGCAGATCTGGATCCCGGGCACATTCGTGCCGATCGGCTTGAACGGTCCCCGGACTTCGGCGGGCGCGTCCGGCTTCAGGTCGAGGGTGTCCTGGTGAGGCGGGCCGCCGGCAAGAAAGATCATGATGACGGCCTTGTGGCCGGGGCGCTTTCCGGCCGCCGCTTCGGCGCGCAGCACGTCCGTAAGGCCGACGCCGCCCATCGCGAGAGCGCCGATCTTGAGGAACTCCCGCCGCGACACGCCGTCGCAGAATCGACCCTGTCTGCCGCCGTAGATGGTGAGCATCGTCACCCGCTCCTGTCCGCGTTTGGATTGGCCCGCGATCACTATGACAAGCGCAGGGCGCCCTGGTTGCGGCAATGATCGGCCCGGCGCAGGCCGGGGTGTGGGTCGAGCTTCCCGTTCAGCCCCAGCCGAGGGCGGCGAGGCGCTTCAGTTCGACGGAAACGTCCGGTCCCTCATAAAAGCTCAGCAGGCCGCGCAGGCGCGCGGTCTCCCCGGGCATGAGGGCCGGAAACTGTGGGTCGGCGTGGATGCACGGGCAGCGCTCGTTGCCCCACGCCTTCACGCACCGCTCCCAGCCCGTGATCAACCACCGCTTCCCGTCCGCGGAACGGGCCGCGGCGTAGGGCGCGGCATAGACCTTGCCCGCGTTGGTCTGCAGCTCAAATCCGAAGCACCCTTTGAGGAGGACGCAGACCTGGGCGCGAAGGTCCCGCAGGGGCTGCGGCGTGCCGTTGGTAAGCCACAGCTCCAGGCGCGCCATCCGCTTGTCCGGCGCCACCCGCGCACCGAATTCCAGGCCGTTCGGAAGCCGGCGCTGGCTCTCCCAACCATGCTCCGGCCCGCGAGTCCACTCCCGGCGCTCGAGCTGCACCCGCCTTTCGGACCAGATGGTGGGCAGGTGCGTATGGGCGAGGTACGTGAGCCCGAGATTTGACCAGAGCGCTTCGGGAAGGTCGATCACCGCGTAGCTCGTTTCATCCCACGGGGTGAAGACACTGATCTTGGTATCGCGCTGCGGGCGGACGGCCCCTTCCTGGAAGCCGATCCGCGGATGGCGCCCGCCGGGGTACGGCAGGACCAGCAGCGGCGAGCCCTCCGGGCGCAGCGGGCGCTTCTCGGGCGCGAGGTTGAGCCGGGCCCGTGCGGCCTGGCACTCCTCGAGCGTCAGGCCGGTGACCCGGGAGATCTCCTCGTCGCCGAAGTGGTGGTGCCAGATCATGTTCTGGAGCCACTCCCGCAGCTCGCTCTCCGTTCGAGGCGGCCGCGCGTCGTCCAGCGGCGAGCTGAAGCGGGATCGTGCCGGATCGTTCACCGGAGCTCCTTTCCGTGTCCCAACGCGCGTCCGTGTTGCGCCGCTCACTCCTGCGCCCGCTCCGCCGCAGCGATCCACGGTCCGCGAACGGAGTTACCGTTTGAGCCAGCGGGCCAGCCAGTCGTAGGCCGCCTGCCGCTGTTCCGGCGTCACCGCGTGGCCGACGCCCGCGGCCACATCCATCTTCAGGCGGTTTTCTGCATTTTGCGCGCGGTACGCATCCACTGCGGCGGCAAACGCGAGGCGGGCGCCTTCGATCGGACAGTTGGGGTCTTTCTCACCATTCGTGATGAACAGGGGCCGCGGCGCGATGGCTCGGAGCATGCTCGGGCAGTCGAACTGCTCCGTGATTCCGGGGAGCACTTTTCCCCAGAGCGCCCGGCAGACCGCTGCGTTGACTTCCGGCTCGCCGAGATCCCGGGCCGCCGCTTCGTGCGCGGCCTTCACCGTATTCGCGCGCCCCTGCCACTGCCCGTGCTCCAGGCTCCATTTCAGGCTCTGGACGGCAATGCACGGGACGGCAACGGAGATCCGTTCGTCCGTGGCGGCGGCGAGCCAGGTTTCGATCCCGCCCTTGCTGAAGCCGATCATCCCGATCCGCCGCGGCTCCACGTCTGCACGGCTCTGGAGGAAGTCGACGGTCCGCCAGAGGTCGTACACGGTGTCGTAATAGAGCGGGTGCTCCTGCCGTGACGGGTCCTTTTGCCGCCAGGCCCGGATGATCGCCTGGTTGTACTCCGTGGCCCCGTGCGCGCCGCCGGGGATCCGGTCGCCGTGGTACCGCCCGTCGATGGCGACCGCGAGTAGCCCGCGGCCGGCGAGGTCTTTGAGGGTGCCGAGCATTCCGTTCTTGTTGCCGCCCGTACCGTGCGGCGCGATGACTGCCGGCAGCCGTGAGGTGCCCGGGCGCTTGACCAGCAGGTAGGGAACCCGTTCATGGGCGTCACTCTGAAAGGAGCCGCTCTCCACCACAAACTCACCGGAGGACTCCGAGTCCACCTTCGGCGCCAGCGGCACCCGCGGGCGGTCGAGCAGCTGGTGGAACGCCGCGCGGACCTCGGCCGGCTTCCTCCACTCCTGGGCGGAGACGAGTGAAGCTGCGGCAAGCAAGAGGGCCGCGAGGGGCGCGCCGAGGCGGAATAGCGATCGCATACGGTCTCCTGGTGGTGGCATGGCTCGGATCCAGGTTCGCCCGCCGCGCGGCACTCCCCTGTCGGAAGTCCGGTCAGGTGCTGCCCGGTTTGCACCGCGCTCCGGAGGGGTACCCAGGGACGGGATGACCGCGCGGTGAAATCCCGCGCCAGACGTGGAGAGGGAGCGATGCGAACATCTCACTCGGGATCCCTGCGGTCGACCGCGGGCCTGCTGGCAACGCTGCTGCTGTTGGGTCTCACCGGCTGCACGCGGACGATCAACGCGCAGTCAGCTCCGGGCACGCCCGCGCCGGCGACGGCTCCGTCCCGGTCCACGGCCGTGAACGGGCAGCCGCGACAGGGGCTAACTACGAAGCAGAAGGTGATCCTTCTTGCCGGCGCCGCCGCGCTGTATTACCTGTACAAGAAGCATCAGCAGGCGTCCGGATCGGGCGCCGAGGGCCAGTACTACCGATCGAAGAACGGACAGGTCTATTACCGGGACCAGAAAGGCGGCGTGCACTGGGTGTCCGCGCCGAGCCAGCCGATCCAGGTGCCGGCGGATGAGTATCAGTGGTACACCGCCCAGCGCACGGACGTTGGCAACGGCCAGGTGATCCGGCAGGCTCCGGCCGGCTGGTAGCCTTCCCTTCCGGATGAGGAGCGAGCGATGCGAATTCAAGACGTCATCGAAAACGTGGTGGATGCGTTCACGGGGCGGGAGCATGAGCAGAACCCGTACGGGGATGCTCAGCCGGCCAGCCAGGACCCGATGGGCGACCCGGGCGACGCGCAGAACGCGGGCGGCGGGTTCTTCAACGGCCAACCGGTCGCGCCGGCCAGCCAGGATCCGTACGGTGATCCGGCGGATACCTTCAATCGGCAGCAGGTGCGCCCGGCGAGCCAGGACCCGATGGGCGACCCGGGGGACAGCTACAATGGGCAGCAGGTGCTGCCCGCGAGTCAGGATCCGTATGGCGATCCCGCGGATCAGCGTTAGCCGGGATCGTTGCTGACGGAACCGCACACCGGCAGAGAGAGGTGCGGGGGAGAGGGTGCCGGGGGAGAGGGTGCCGGGGGAGAGGACTCGGGGCCGTGAGGCGCGAGCGCCGGCACCCAGTCCTCTCCCCCCCGCTTCCTCACCAGACCGGCTCTCACGGTCCCCGGCGAACGT
>CAYQDT010000160.1:0-7403 GCA_964416225.1 uncultured bacterium | reverse complement strand
CTCCGGCCGCGCGCAACCAGCACCGTCCCGGCGCTCCGAACAGGCCCCCGGCGAGCGCGAGCCGACCGTGCATCGCCCGCCGGGCAACCTAGCCCCGGTGCAGCGCCGAGCCCACCGCGGCGCCGGCCAGAACCAGCCAGGCGCTGTTGCAGCGAAAACGAAACGCGGCCGCCGCGGCCAGGAAGAAGAGCACCCAGGCGGTGAGATCCGGCAGGGAGGCGGCCATCAACTGCACCAGCACTCCGGCCATCAGTCCCACGGAGCCCACGTTCACGCCGTCCAGAAACGCGGCCGCGACCGGTGTCGCGCGCAGCTTTCGCACCCAGTGGTGGGTGGAGCCGACAAGCGCGAAGGAGGGGAGAAAGATCCCCGCCGACGCGGCAACCGCGCCCCGCCAGCCGCCGATGACATAGCCGATGAAGGTGGCCGTGGAGAAGAGCGGCCCCGGGGTGAACTGGCCGGCGGCAATGGCATCCAGCAATTGGCGGTCGGTGAGCCAGCGCAGGGTGTGGACCAGGTCCTGCCGCACGAACGCAATGAGCACGTACCCGCCGCCGAACAGCACGGAGCCGATCTTCAGGAAGTAGAAGAACACCGCGTCGGGCCGGGGACGGATCGTCTGCGCGACCAGCGGGGTCACTCCGCCGGCGACGGAGAGCCACGCCAGCGTCTGGAGCCGGACGCGGGGCGCTCCGGCGCGGGTCAGTGCGGAGAGGAGCCCGCAGCCCAGCAGCAGCGCGAGCTCATGTCCCCAGGCCAGGTAGAGCACGCCGGTCAGCACGCCCAGCAGCGCCAGCGGAAGCGTTTTCCCGGCGGAGCGGCCGAACTGCCACACCGCGCCGAGGATCACCGCGGCCACCGCGGGCTTCGCGCCGTACAGCAGGCCCCCGGCAGCGGGCGTCGTCCCCCAGCGCATGTAAAGCCACGCCAGCAGCAGAGTCAGGAGGACCGCCGGGCTGATGAAACAGCACCCCGCCGTCCAGAGCCCGGCCCACCCGCCGCGCTCCATGCCGAGCTGCAGGCAAACCTGGGTGGAGGTCGGTCCCGGAAGCAGCGAAGAGGCGCCGATCAGGTCCAGGAACCGCTGCGGCGTCACCCACTTTCGCCGGTCGACCACCTCCGCGCGGGCCATCGCCAGGTGGGCCGCCGGTCCTCCAAACGCCGTCAGCCCGAGGCGGAGCATCACTCCGGCAAGCTCCAGTAGGCGGGAAGCGAGCGGGGCATCCGGCGCGGCGGGCGCGGATTCGGGCGGCGGGCTGGCAGGAGTCACACCTCTCGTTTTCGAACGGCACCCGGAAATCCTTTTCACGTCCCCGGTGGAACCGGGTCGGCGAGCCGTCCCGGCGCGGTCCGCAGGCGGATGCGCCCCGCGGGGATGCGCACAGGTGCGGTTTGGAAGCGAAGAGATGACAAAGAAGCTGCTGTTTCTCGGGCTCGCCGCGGCGGCGGCCGCGCTGCCCGTCTCCGTCCGGGCGCTGCAGGAAGACCCCGCGTCCGCGGCGATCGGCACCAAGGAGCCGAGCCTCGGCGAAATCGCGCGCAGCCTCGGCTACACGCTGGACGTCGGCGTCGAGGAAGTCAACGCCCAGCGCTTCGTCCGCGCCGGCGAAGGCCCGGTGAAGCATGAGGTCCTGGCGTCCTGGGGCCTGGAGAAGCCATGCCACGGCGGCTGGTACCGCCCGGGAGACGGCCCGGTCAAACGGGAAGAGCTCTGGACGGTGAACCAGAAGCGGACGTCACCCTCCCTGGAGCCCGGCTCGCGGACCGAGTTCGATCCCGGCTCCGGTCCGTTCGGCCTCTTCGTGGCGACGGAGGGGTTCCCCGGAGAGGTGGTCACCACGGAAGACTCTAAGCTGGAATATGTGCCCCGCTTCAGGCCGGGAGACAAGCACAAGGCGCACGTCTACCTCGCGAAGAAGATGGGCCGTGCCATTCCCAACACCTACCTGATCGGCTGGGAGTACAGCACCAACAACGACAACCAGGATGTGGTGACGCTGTTGAGTAACGCGAAGGCCATCCCCGGCGGCGCGTACCGGCCCCGGTAACCGGATGAGGCGGCAAAGCCGGGGATACCGGATCGGAATGTTCATCGCGGCCGTGCTCGCCGCGGTGCTGTTCGTGCTCCGGGGCTTCATGGAGCCGCACGCCGGCGGGCCTTACTTCCTGCTGGGCGGCCTTATCACGGCGGCGATCCTCTACCGGTACGTCTTCTTCCGGGGTGAGTGACGGAGCGAAGAACAGGGTGAGCGCATGGCAGATCCACGTGTCCGGCGCCGGTGCGCGGCCGCCGCTGCGGTGCTATGCGCCGGGCTCGCGGGACGGCCCGCGCCCGGGGCGCAGCGAGGCCCGGTGGTGGAGCCTGGAGCGGAGCGCGCCTGGTTCCTCTTCCGCGACGCCGCGGGGCGGCCGATGGCGCGGTACATGACGGGGGCGCTGCCTGCCGGCGAGAAGCGGCCTTCGGTCGCGGGCTCCTGCTTCACCTTTCCCATCCACACTCCGTCCGGCGTCGACGTGACGGATCTGGGTCCGGCGGACCATCCGCACCACCGGGGCGTCTTCTGCGGCTGGGTGAAAGTGGAGGGGGAGCGGCCCGGCGACTGGTGGGGCTGGGGCGCCCTGGCGCCGAAGGATGGCCGCGCGGTGGAAAACGGGCGTATCCAGAGTTCCACCGCCGGCGGCGCGGCGAGGCTGGAGGCCGTGAATGCCTGGAAAGCGGACGGCGTGACGGTCCTCCAGGAGACGCTTACCCTCTCCGCGAGCCAGGAGGGGGCAGCCAACATTCTGGATTACGACTACCGCTATTCCGCTCCGACCGACCACCCCGTGATCCTGGCGCAGAATCCGTTCGGCGGCTTTTGCTACCGGGCCCGCCCCCGCGGCGCGCTCGTGGTGACCGGTCCGGACGGGGAGGTCATGCGCCCGGACTCCGTTTACAACCAGGCGGAGCGGAACTGGCCCGCCAGCCGCTGGTACGACCTTACCTATCATCAGCCGGATGGAGCCGTCAACGGCGTGGCGGTGCTGGATGCTCCGTCCAACCCGCCCACCACCTGGCACATCGCGCGAGGCCTCCATATGCTCAATCCCTGCATCGCCGCCTCCGGGCCGGTTACGATCCGACCGGGCAAAGCCCTCCGATTGCGGTACCGTTTGGTGGCCCACGATGGCGATGCCGCTTCCGCCCGCCTCGACCGCCTCTACGACGAGTGGGCGCAGTCCCGTTGAGGCGTGCCTACCCACCGCACCTCCGGGTGGGCATTTCAGTCCGCACCGGAGTGGGCGCCGCAGCGCGCCATGCCCACAATCCTGGTGGCTTCCCCCTCATTTTCCGGCGTATCGGAATGGGCCGGAGTCAGCGAGAGTACGATTAATGAAGTCCGCGCTTGTGAAGCTGATTGGTTTTCCGGCCACGCTGATCCATGGTGACACCCTGGTTCTGGATCGCTGGCAGTGGCTCAGCCGGCGCCTGCCGCGGACGGCCGGCAGCAAGCTGATCGACGTGGGGTGCGGAACGGGCGCCTTCACCATTGGAGCCGCGCGCAAGGGTTATGACGCGCTGGGTCTGAGTTGGGACGAGCGAAATCAGAACGAAGCCGCGCTGCGGGCCCAGGTCTGTAACGCGCCGACCGCCCATTTTGAGATCCTGGACGTGCGCAAGCTGGACCAGCGGCCGGATCTCTACGACCGGTTCGACGTGGCGATCAGCCTGGAGTGCATCGAGCACATCCTCGATGACCAGAAGCTGATGACGGAGATGGCGAAGACGCTGAAGCCGGGCGGGCGGCTCCTGCTCACCACACCGTATCTCCACTACAAGTCGATCACGAAGAGCGACGACGGACCATTCCAGACGGAAGAGCTGGGATGGCACGTCCGGCGCGGTTACGACGAAGCGCGGCTGCGGGAACTCGCGACGAACGCGGGCCTGGTGGTCGACTCCTTCACCTACTGCAGCGGGTTCACCAGCCAGAAAGTGACGTTCTTTTACCGGCACCTGGTGAACGTGAATCTCTATCTTGGATGGGCGCTCACCCTCCCGTTCCGGATTCTCCCGCCCCTCCTGGACCCGATGCTGAGCAAGGTCAGCTCCTGGCCGGCCTATTCGATCTGCCTGGAAGCGCACCGCCCGTCCTGATCCCGAACATGGCGAACAGGCTGGGAATGGCCCGGAGCCGGCGCCGGCTCCGGGCCATTCCCGTAATCACGGTGCTCGAGACTCTCCCTACACGCGGTTGCTCGCCCGCGGCGCGCCAGCGCATCCTTGCCCACTTTCTTCGGGAATTCGTTCTTGTGGAGCGCGCCGTTGGCGTCGAACGGTAGCTTGCAACGCTCCCGATGCGCCGGCGCACGCCGCGTCGCGCCAGCCGGACATCGCCGCCCGGCACGAATGGAACATCGCTGTCCCGAATGATAGCGGCATCCCGCACTGCCCGCTCGCCGCGGGTGCCGCGCGCTTGGAACCGTATGCCCAACCTGCACGTCCCACCGCCCGACGCTGCCCCGCCCCGTGCTTCCGGTTCGGTTTTGGCGGGGATCCTACCGGGAGGGGAAGAGAGCCTTCTGCCGGTTCTCCTGGTGGATGACGACGCCGGCTTTCGGGAATTCATCCGCGCCGCCCTCGGAATGCACGGGTACCACGTGGAGGTAGCCGAGGGTCCGGCGGAAGCCCGCCTGCTCCTGGCCCGGAACAGCTACGGGATGGTGCTCTGCGACTACGAAATGCCGGGAGGGAACGGCCTGGAGCTCCTCTCCTTCGTCAACGAGGTCCAACCGGACCTTCCCTTCATCATCCTGACCGGCTACGACGAGACTGTTCTGGCCCGGGACGCGATGCAGGCGGGCGCGGTGGACTTCATTGCCAAGCCGTTCAAGGTGGCGCACCTCGCGCGGGCGCTGGAGCAGAATCGCGTGCGTGCCGCCCGCGAGCGCGAGCGGACCACCCGTCTCTCGCGAGCGGCCCTGCACGGCACCATCCGGGCACTGGTTGCGGCCGTGGACGCGAAAGATCCCTATACCGCCTGCCATTCGGCGCGGGTGAGCGAGTTCGCGGTGCAGTTGGGAACGGCCCTCGACTTCTCCGGCGAGCGCCTCCAGTTGCTCGAATTCGCCGCGCTGCTCCATGACGTGGGGAAGATCGCGGTGCCGGACAGCATCCTGCGGAAGACGGAGCCGCTGACGGATGAAGAGTGGGCGGTTCTGCGGGAGCACCCGGTCCGGAGCGCGCAGATCGTCGGCCAGACGGAGGCACTGGCCGAGGTGGCCACCATTGTCCGCCATCACCACGAGCGGATTGACGGCGCCGGCTATCCGGACGGCCTGGCCGGGGAGGCGATCCCGATGCTCTCCCGCCTCATCACCATCGTTGATGCGTACGAGGCGATGACCTCGGACCGCGCCCACCGCCGCGCCCGAAGTGACGCGGAAGCCAGGGGCGTGATCCGTGAAAACCTGGGCACCCAGTTCGATCGAGAGCTTGGCCTCGCCTTTCTGCAGCTCGCGCTGCGGTAACGCCGCGGCCCCGTGCGGCTGCTGCGCACAAGCTCCTGATCCGGGCGGAGAGCAACCGCCCCGGATACCCGCGAGCACGGCCCGCTGCGCTGGGAGCCATGCCTCCCGCGGCACGCCCTGCCGCTGGTGCTCCTCGGCCCCAATCCGGCCCTCGCGTGTCGCTGGCCCGCGCCGGTTCCGGCGAGCGACACGCGGGAACGGCGCCGTTTACTCTGAGATACAGATAAGCGGCCCCCCTTCCTCGCGCGCGGTCCTGCTGCCACCGCGTGTCGCCCACCCGCCCCAGGTGGCGGCCGGCCCGGCGGGGCCTCCCTTTTCATTCCGATCCGATCGACGGGAGTTACCATGGCGGATTCGCACAACCTCTTCGGCTCTCTCCGGGAGTTCCGGTATGCGGGGGACCGCACCGGCCAGTACTATTCGCTGCCGCAGCTCGAGCGGGAGGGTCTGGGCCGTATCTCCCGCCTGCCCGTGAGCATCCGGATCGTGCTGGAGTCCGTGCTCCGGAACGTGGACGGAAAGCGGGTCCAGGAAGCGGACGTCCGCACCCTCGCCGCATGGCAGCCGAAAGCGGAGCGCACGGCGGAGATTCCGTTCGTGGTGGCGCGCATCGTCCTGCAGGACTTCACCGGCGTACCGCTTCTCGTCGACCTGGCCGCCATGCGCTCCGCGGTCGCCCGGATGGGACAGGACCCCGGCATCATTGAGCCGCTGGTGCCGGTGGACCTCGTGATCGATCACTCCGTCCAGGTGGACTACTCCGAAGTGCCGGACGCGCTCCAGCGCAACATGGAGATGGAGTTCCGCCGCAACCAGGCGCGGTATCAGTTCCTCAAGTGGGGGATGCAGGCGTTCAACGGCTTCAGCGTGGTGCCTCCGGGCATCGGCATCGTCCACCAGGTAAACCTGGAATACCTGGCCAAGGGCGTCCTGGAGCGCGGGGGGGTCTTCTATCCGGACACGCTCGTGGGGACGGACTCCCACACGACCATGATCAACGGTCTCGGAATCGTGGGCTGGGGTGTCGGCGGCATCGAGGCGGAGGCCGGCATGCTCGGCCAGCCCGTCTACTTCCTGACCCCGGACGTCATCGGCGTCCACCTCACCGGCGCGCTCAATCCGGGCGTCACGGCAACCGACCTGGTGCTCCACATCACCGAGATGCTCCGCCGGTACCGGGTGGTGGGTAAGTTCGTCGAGTTCCACGGCGAGGGAGCGGCGTCCCTCTCCCTGACCGACCGCGCGACCATCGGCAACATGGCGCCCGAGTACGGCGCCACGATGGGCTTCTTCCCGGTCGACGAGGAATCGTGCCGCTACCTGCTGGCCACGGGCCGCAGCGAGGAGCAGGTGGACGCGTTCCGCCAGTATTTCACGGCGCAGGGCCTCTTCGGCATGCCGCGCAAGGGCGACATCGATTACACGGACGTGTTGGAGCTCGACCTCGCGGACGTGCAGCCCGCAGTCGCGGGCCCGAAGCGCCCGCAGGACCGTATCAACCTCCCGCAGCTTCGGGAGAAATTCCGCGAGCTGCTGACTCAGCCGGTCACCGCGAACGGCTACAACAAGCCCGGCGACGAGATTGGCGAGCGCTTTGTGGTCCTCACGGGCATGGACGGACAGGCGGTGAGCGTACCGCTTACCGGCGGCGGCGTGCAGGACCAGAACAGCACGCCGAGGGCGCGGGCACCGCTTACCAGCGAGAAGAACACCAATCCGGAGACTGAAAGCGAGATGGTGCAGAACCGGCCGACGCCGGACCGGGTGACGGAGATCCCCGAGGGGGAGTTCCCGGATGCGGCGGTGGGCCTGGGCCACGGCGACGTGGTGATTGCCGCCATTACTTCCTGCACCAACACGTCCAACCCGAGCGTGATGCTCGCGGCCGGTCT
>CAYQDT010000159.1:0-7429 GCA_964416225.1 uncultured bacterium | reverse complement strand
TGGTCCGGCGAGGCCGTCCAACTCCAGACCCATTTCGAGGCGCTGGGGGGCCGCATCCAGGGGAAAGGCTGGATGGACCTCCGCGGCACGGAGCCCCATTTCTACCTGCTGGGCTCGGCGCGGGAGGTGGAGATCGACCGGGTACCTCTTTCACCGTCGAGGCTGAAGATCGCGGGCCGTGCGGATGCGGAATTTGTCGCAGCCGGCACGGAAGCGGCGCCGCACCTCAGCGCCTTCCTCCGCGCCGCGCCCGTCCAGGTCAACGACGAACGCGTCGATGCGATCGAGGCCCGCGTGCGGTACACGCCGGAGCGACTGGAGATACCGTACGCGTCCCTGGTGGACCGCCGCGTGCAGGCTTCGCTCTCCGGCAGCATCACGCCGGACCGGCGTCTCCACCTGCGCGCCACGGCCGCCGGGATCCAACTGCAGCACCTGCTGGCGGGCCGGCTCAAGGAGCCGGTGATGGGATCGGCCTACCTGAGCGGCGAGGTGAGCGGCACCGTGGATGAGCCCCAGCTCTCCGGGATCGTCCAGGTCTATCAGCCGGGCTTTGGAGAGTATTCGGCGGACTACTTCGAGACCCGCATCCAGGCAGCCTCGGCGCGTGCTGTTCAACTTTTGGGCGCAAAGTTGGTCCGCGGCAGGGCAACCGCGACCGCGGACGAGGTCCGGCTAACGCGCGATGCCGGGCCGCAGGCGCCCTGGCAGGTGCGGGGCAACGTGGAGGTCCGCGGTCTGACGCCGGTATCCGCCCTCCGACTGGCGGGCATGACGCCCGCCGAAATCGAGGCGGAGCCGCTGACGGGAACCGTCGAGCGGCTGTCCCTCATGCTCCGCGGTCCACTCGGGAGCCCGCGCGTGGGCTTCGCCGTTCGACTGGCCGAGGCAGCCGCGCGGAAAGTGCTGCTGGGAACGGTGGATGCGCGGGGCGACGTCGACCTCGCCCGTCGGCAAATCTCCCTGGGCGACGCAGCGGTGACCGCGCCGGGACTTAGCCTGACCGCGCGGGGCACCATTGATCTGCCGGAGCCGGCCAACAGTCCCGGAGCCTCTTTCTCGAGTGCGCGCGTGCGCCTGGATCTCCATGCCGGCCGGACGCGGCTGACCCCGCTTCTGTCGCGGTTCGTTCCCCGCCTGGCCAGTTTCGCGTCCGTGGAGGCGGATCTCGCCTCCGCGGACGGCCAGGTAACAGGGCCGGTGAATGCTCCGACCGTCGCGGGGGAGATCCGCCTCGCGGATGTGGTCGTCAACGGCCGTGCCGTCCCGGTAGCTCCCGTGCACGTGGAAGTCTCCGCGGAGGCGGCCATGGTGCGAGGCCTGCACCTCCAGCTTGGACCTGGGACGGTGGACGTGCCGGTGCTGGCGATTCTGCTCCAGGGCACCCAGCCGCCCCGCACCCCGCTGGACCGGATCGCGGGTGACCTCGCGCTCCGGAACGTCCCCGTCACCGTGCTCCAGCAACTGCTGGAAGACAGCCCCTACTACCGTTCGGAAGCCGGGCGGTCCGTCCGCGACGTCCTCGAGGGCTGGAGGCAGCCGGTGGCCGGCAGCCTGACTGCTACGGCCGCCGTGCCGCTCGCCGGTGAACCAGAGCCCGCCGGCCCACTCGACCGGATTGCTCGCGCGCTGCGGGCGCGGACCGGACCGGCCACGGCAACAGGCCGCATCGAGGCTCCCGACCTCTCCTCGCCGCCCGCTCCGCTTCGGCCGGGCACCCGGCTGCTGGGTGAGTTCACCTATTCGGCGCGGCGGCTGGAGGTCAAACAGCTCTTGCTGGAGCAGCCCGGGCGGGCGCGGATCGCGGCAACGGGGTTCATCGACGGACCGATGACTCCCCGGGGGATGATGCGGCTAACGCTGTCCGCGAGTGGGGTGCGGCTCGACTCGCTCGCGCGGCTCCCCCTGGCCCGCGTACGGGAGACGCTCGCGGCGGTGCAGCCCCTCCGGGGGAGCGCCAGCCTGCAGGGGGAATTGACCGGCGATCCCCAGAAGCCGCACGCCCGGTTCTCACTCGCACTGGAGCAGCCTGAGGTTGCCGGCCTTTCCTTCGATTCATTCCGTCTCAACAACGCGGAATACACCGGTGAGGCGGGGGAGAAGGCGCATCTCGTCTTCGCCTCCGCGGCGCTGGTGAAGCACCTGGCCGGAAAGCCGGATGCCACCCTCACCGCGTCCGGCTCGCTGCCGCTGGCATGGCCGGGACTGGTGATGGCGCGTGGCGCCTCGCGACAGCTTCACATCGAGGTCCCGCAGCAGTCTTTGGCTGTCTTCACGGCGCTCGCGAACGAGGCGGAAGCGCTCGCGTCGCAGCAGGCCGAGGCACCCGTCGGCAAGGCGGCGAGCATCTTCCGGGCGCTCGCCGCCACCGACGGCAACCTCCAGGCTGCGGTAACCCTCGGCGGGACGGCGGATGCGCCGAGCAACTCCGGCGAGATCGCGCTCACCGGCGCCACGATCAAGCCGGCCGGGCTGGAGACGGAGATCCGGAACTTCGAGGCGCGAGTGGCGCTGGAGCGAAACGTGCTGCGCGTCCAGCGCTTTCACGGTGACAGCTCCCGCGGCGGCTCCTTCGACGGCAGCGGGGAGGTGACGCTGGGCCGCGCCGCGGACGGGAATCCGGCCGCGCGCCTCGATCTTCTGCTGGACATCGACGCGTTCCGCTTCAATGAGCGCCGGCTCGGCAGCGCCGTCGGCGCGTCATTGAAGGGCACCCAGGTTCAGGGCACATTGCGAAGCGTCAGCCCGGGGAACCCCGCGCGGCACGTACCGCTCACCCTGTCCGGTGAGTGGCCGTCGCCGACGTTGTCGGGGGGCCTGCTGCTGGATGATGCCCGGGTGGTCCTGGCCGTGGACGGACTCGGAACGCCACCGGCGCGCCAGCTTCCGGGCGACGTGCGGCTCAACGTGCGCCTGCTGGCGGGGAACAACGTCTGGCTGCGGAACCCGGGCGCCCAGCTCCGCTTCACCGGCGGGGTGCTGGCCGGCAACACCCTGGCCGAGCCCGTGCTTTCCGGAGACCTGCACGCCGCGCGCGGCACGCTCAATCTGCCCACGCTGCGGCTGCGAAACGTGGGCGGCCTCGTGCGGGTGGCCTATGACCCGCGCAGCTCGGACCTGGGCGTTCCTATGGCCGCGCCGGTTTACGTGGAGCTGTCCGGAACCTCCTCGGTGCGCATCCAGCGCACGCCCGGCTCCGAGCCGGAGACCTACGATCTCACGGTTGAGATCCGCGGCAGCCCCAGCGGCGGGGAGAGCACCGGCATCCGGCCCGCGGGACTGGCGGGCGGCCTGGCCGTGGGTGCGGAAGGGGGACTCACGGTCACCGTGAGAACGGACCCTCCGTTGCCGAATTACCAGATTGAGGCATTAATACGACAACAGTTCGGCGCGGAAGGATTTGCGGGGGGTGGGTCTAACGTAGTAGAGGCGCTAAGGACGCAGATTGAAGAGGCCTTTGCGGTAAATCTGGCCTCGGCGATCACGTCCCCGATTGAGGAGAGACTGCAGTCGGCCCTCGGGCTGAGTATCTTCTCCATCGATATCGGCGTCTCGCAGCCGCTGCGCGTCCAGGTAGGGCGGCGCCTGTTCGGGCCACTCTTCGGGACGGTGACGCAGGAGTTCAGCCCGGCCGAGGGCACGCAGCAGCGACGCTTCGAGGTTTACTACCGCGTCTCACCGCAGCTCCGGATCGGCTTCCGGCAGGAAGACCCAATCGACAGGCAGGTCTTCTTCATCAGCGGCGGCTTCTCGTTCTAACCGGCACCGGTGCCGGACAGCTGAATCAAATCCGGACAAAGATGCCCGGCGTGTCCCGCTCACGCCCGTCCACCGCCTGCGGGCGGGGGCCGAGGGGTGGGGGAGGCATGAGCGCACCGGCGAGACGGAGCCGCGGGGCGTGGACGCCAAACCGGCCGGGCTGGCCGCCAGGAAGCATGGGCGCTGCAGATCGTTCAATCCAACAGCGGCAGGTACCCGCCGACTGCGCACCCGCAAACGGCGATCTCCCGTCCGCCGAGCCCGCTGTGGCGAGCGGTCCGACCGCGGAGCCGCGGGACGATGCCCCGCTGGCCGCTTCCGTTCAACTCCTCCCGGATGACGAAGACCGCCTCCTCACTTTCAAAGAGATTGTCTTAAAATACGAACGAAAGATCTTCAACCTCATCCTCCGGCACATCAACGACCGCGAAGAAGCCGAAGATCTAACTCAGGAAACGTTCGTTAACGCATTCAAGAGCTTCCCCACGTTTCGCGGCGAGTGCAAGGTCCACACCTGGCTCTGCCAGATCGCACTGAACCAGTGCAAGAACCGGTTCCGGCAGCGAGACCGGCGCCGGTCCGTGGAGGGTCCGTCACTCGATCAGCAGGGTCTCAACGCGGAGGATGCGAGCCGCTCTCTGGAGATCCCGGACTGGGAGCAATCTCCGCAGGAGGTCTTGATCCGCAACGAGACCTACCGCTACGTACTGAAGGCCATCGACTCACTCCCGGATGAGTACCGCACGGTCATCGTCCTGTGCGACCTTCAGCAGA
This sequence comes from uncultured bacterium, assembly GCA_964416225.1. GTDB lineage: Bacteria > Armatimonadota > SYMT01 > SYMT01 > SYMT01 > CAYQDT01. The sequence goes on along the minus strand of CAYQDT010000159.1, from coordinate 2,896 downwards.
TGTCCTACCAGCAGATTGCACAGATCACCGGATTGAGCCTAGAAGCTGTGAAGACGCGCATCCACCGCGGCCGCCTGATGCTGCGCCGAAAGGTGGACGCCTACCTGCGCAGCTAGATCCCGGGCGCAGCTGAACCCGGTCAATTAAGCAAACAAGTACTGGCTACTGAAGGAGGAGCCTTCTTTCATGAGTTTTCTGACACGTGGCGCCCGGCTTTGCGCCGTGTGGTTGCTTCTGGCCCTAGCGGCGTGGCCCCTGGCCCCCGCCCGGGCGCAGAGCATCCGGGTTTCCGATGTGGAGATCCGGGGCAACCAGCGGATCAACCGGGAGTCGATCCTGACCGTCGTCACCACGAAAAAGGGGGACGAGCTCTCCGCGGAGCGCGTGGAGCGAGACCGCCTCGCGATCGAAGGACTGGGGTGGTTCCGGCTGGTGGTGAGCTCACTGGATCGCCAGGGCGACGAAGCGCGGGTAATCTTCACGGTTACCGAGTACCCGGTCGTCAACGAGCTCCAGATCTCCGGCAGCAGCATCTATAAAGATGAGCAGCTGCGCGGCCCGCTCAAGACCAAGACCGGCCAGGTCTTCAACCGGGTGAACTGGGATGCCGACCTCACCGCCATCCAGAAGCTGTATTCCGACAAGGGCTACCAGGTTCGGCTCCAGGACAACCTCGATCAGCCGGACTTCCAGGAAAAGGGAATCATCCGCCTCACGATCTTCGAGCTGAAGGTCGGGGACGTGCGCCTGGTGTGGCCGACCCGCGAAGTCAAGGTAAAGGGCGCCAAGAAAGAGAAGTCGGACAGCAAGCGGAGCGACAAGACGCGCTCCAAGGAGAAGTCCGGCGCGAAGAAGCCGGACCAGGGCGCCTCCACTGCGCCCGCCAAGCCGGCGGACACCGGCGTCGAGCCGCCCGTGGCGCCCGATACGGCGCTTCCGGAGAAGCCCGCCGCCCCGGCGGCTCCCGGTCGAACCGTCGAGACGCATAAGACGCGGAACTACGTGGTTCTGCGTGAGCTGTCGCTCCGGCCGGGCGCGCTCTACAACACCCAGCAGCTACAGAAGGACTACCGCGCGCTCTCCAACCTCGGGTATTTCGAGACGATCGATCCCACGGTGGAGGTAGCGGAAAACCAGACGGTGACCATTACCTGGAAGCTCACCGAAAAGCGCACGGGCCAGGTCTCCGTTGGCGCCGGCTACAGCCCGCGCCAGCAGCTCATCGGCCGCGCGGAGCTCGCGGATACCAACTTCCAGGGCAAGGGACAGTCCTTGAGCGTGTCCGGAGAGATCGGCACGTTCGGCGGTGACGGTCTGCCGAGCGTGGAGGTGCAGTTCACCGAGCCGTGGCTCACCGCCAAGAAAACCTCCCTCACGGTCAACCTGCACGACAAGCTGATCTACCGCTTCTCCGAAGACCTGATCAGCAACACCAACAAGAACACGCAGTATTACGAGCGTCGCCTTGGCGGATCGCTCGCGTTCGGCCGACCATTTCAGTGGCCGATCACGCTGGGGCTGCGGTTCGACGCCGTCAAGACCCGGGACTTCAACAAGAAGTTCAATTTCCCGCAGCAGAACGGGAACGTGGGCGCTCTGCAGCTTGCACGGACGTTCAACACGCGAGACTACGCCAACAATCCCACCACGGGCAACTATGTCCGCCTCACCACCGAGGCCGGCATCGCTTCCCTGGACAAGAGCAACACCACGGATCAGAACTTCGGGACGCAGTTCTTCAACAAGTACATTGCCGACCTCCGGAAGTACATCCGTCTGAAGCACTTGAAGGCCACGCAGGAGCCGCAGCGTGAGCAGGAATCGCAGAAGGTCCCCGTACTGGCGCTCCGCTTCCTCGCGGGAGCTACCGTCGGCAAAGTGCCGTTCTTCGAACAGTTCTTCCTGGGCGGCGCCGAGACGCTCCGTGGCTACCGGGAAGATCGCTTCTGGGGGAACCAGGAATTCCTGGCGAGCGTAGAGTATCGGAGGCCGATTATCAACCGCATCGTGGGCGTTCTGTTCGTGGACGTCGGCGACGCGTGGGGTTCCGAGAGCTCCTTCCGGTTCAGCACCAAATCGCTGCGGACCGACTTTGCCCAGCACACCGGGCTGAACCCGGCGGCGGCCATCGGGGTAGGACTCCGGGTGGCCACGCCCATCGGGCCGATCCGTCTCGATTTCGGTTACGGCCGGGAGGGCGGCAGGACCCACTTCAGTATCGGACACACGTTCTAACGGAAAGTTCGGCCGCTTCGGGAGGCGAGGAGAGCGGGAAGCCCTCGCCTCGCGAGCGGACCGAGTCGGAGAGCGGCGAAGGACGTGTCTTCTCGCGACGCCCGTCGCGATGTCATCAGGGAGTATTGACATGCAGAAGATGAAGATGATCGGCGCCATGACGGTTCTGGCGGCGACGTGCTTCGGACTTTCGACGCTTCCGGGCCATGCGTTCGCGCCCAAGTCCGACGCCATCAGCGGCCTCGGATATGTGGATCTTGCCAAGGTGACGGATGCGATCAAGCAGACGTCGAGCTGGCAGACGATGACGCAGAAGTTCGACGCCAAAAAGAACACCTTTCAGCAGGAGATTGAGGGGCTGACCAAGACTCGCTACCTCTCCGATGCGGAGCGCCAGCAGCTTGCGAACCTGAAGGCGAAGCCGAAGCCGACCGCCGGCGAGACAGCGGATCTGCTGAAGCTGGAAGGCCGCAGTGACGAGCTGGACCGGGAAGCGCAGACGCTGGCGTCGGTGGAGAAACCGACCCAGGAGCAGCAGAACCGGATCAAGCAGCTGGCCGACATGCGCAAGACGGCCGTGGCCAAGCTTCAGGATGAGCAGGAGAAGCGCACCCCCGCGCCGGGAGTCCCGGACGTTCATCCATCCCGCGCCGGCGGGCCT
>CAYQDT010000158.1:0-7431 GCA_964416225.1 uncultured bacterium | reverse complement strand
ACTCGCCCGTCATGGAGGTGCTGATCGGCCCGGGCCGCACGCCCTGGCTCAATTACGACCCGGAGCTGGTGGGGATCACTCGCTCGTGCGCCGCCACCCACCACGACCTGATCCCGTACACCCGCTCCTGCCTCGCCGCCGCGGCGCGGACGGGAATGCCCATGATGCAGCCACTGATCTTCTCTTTCCCGGACGATCCCTCCCTGGGCGACCGGGGAGATGAGTATCTGTTCGGTGATCAGCTCCTGGTGGCGCCGGTGCTGAACAGCCTGCACGGGGGCGTCCTGGGCCGGCACGTGGAGTTCTCTCCGGGCTATGTCCCCCACGTCTCGGTGGAGACGAACGAGCGCGCTGTCTATCTCCCGAAGGGCTGGTGGCTCGATTACAACGACCGGACGACGCTCATTCAGGGGCCGCGCACGCTCCACCTGCACCCATCGCTGCAGACCATTCCCGTCTACGCGAGGGAGGGGGCCATCATCCCCCGCGGCGACGTTCTGCAGGCCAACAACCACTGGTCCGGAACGTGGCACCCGCACCTGCGGATCGAGCTGTTCCCCGCCGGTACCGCGGATTCCCAGTTCGCGTATGATCCCGGCGAGGAAGCCGCCGCCGGCCGTCAGCCGCGGGCGATTACCTGCACTCACACGGCCGATGGTCTCGAAGTCCGCTGCGCGGAGCTGGGCGCCCCGGGAGAGCTCGACATCTATTGCAAGAACGTCACGCGGGTGGTTCAGAACGGTCGCACGCTGCAGGCGGACCGGGACTTTACCTACGACCGGACGAAGCAGCTCCTGCGGATACCGTTCACGGGGAGCGTGACCGTCCAGCTTCCCGGCGCGCGCAGTCTCTTTCCGGCCCGCGGCTCTCGGGAGAGCTAACGCCGCACGCGCGCGTCGCGCCCGGGTGCCGGGCCGGGAAACGGTCTGGCTCCGCTGCGTTCCTGGCTCCGCTGCGTTCCTGGCTCCGGTCGCGGACGTGCGGAGATCGGCCGCCGCGCCGTCGCGGGCGGTGAGCACCCGCTGCGGAGCTTCGGGGTCCGGGCTGCCCGGACGAACGGGAACGCCCTTCGAACGAAGCGGTGCCTGCGGCGGCAGGCGCCCCGGAGGGAATCGGCCTCGGCGAGGATTCATCCCGCCGCGCGGTCTCGCAAAGCACCGCACCGTCCGCCCCCGGACCCCGCTCCGGTGCCGCGAGGAAGGCGTCGGAGCGCGTCTATTCCCGGACCGGGCCGCCCTCGATCACCTCGCCGGTCCAGGGATTCAGCGTGAGCTCCGCCCGGACGGGGCCCGCCGCAACCTGCGCCACCCAGCAGAGGCCCAGCGGCGGGAGCCGGCGCGTGGAGCCCGCGGCGGGGGTCACCAAAACGGCCTGAATCCCGGTGACATCCAGCTCCAGGTCCAGATGATACTGGCTGCGGACGTAGCTCTGGGCGCGCTCGATGGCAAGCTGGCGGGAAACGCATCCCAGCATGACGGCGAACAGGAGGACAAAGCCGAGGATGGCGAGCGCGCGGCTGAGCCAGCGGTCCCGCGTCGGGGCACCGGAGAGGTTACCGGGGTAGAGCGAGGCGGAATATGCTCGGGAATCCATCACGCCTCCCACCAAACGATCGCGGCCGGAAATGCCAACCGGACAACCCCTATCCCTTCGACTGCCTGTCCTGCTTCTCCTGCACTCCTGCTGCGCGGCGCCGGGGGCCGGGCCAGCAGTCGGGAGTCCCGGCAGAAGCGGCAGAGGCGGCCGGAGTCCCGGCTGCGGAGTCCGGCTTGCTTACCAGGCGAGGGCCGCGTGACCATGCTACCGCAGATCGCCGCGACCCGACCTTTGCGCCGCCTTAAGAAATCGGGAGTGTGGCCGGACGCGCCCGCTCCGGCCACACTCCCGGGCATGCTCACGATAGCCCGTACTCGGCCATCTTCCGGCGCAGGTACTCTGCGGAAAGCCGGAGATGCTCCATGCCCACTTCCGGATCCTGCCCATCTTCGATGCTCACCCAGCCGCGGAAGCCGGCTTCGCGAAGGATGTTGAAGATCCGGTCGTAATCGTTCAGGCCCTGACCGATCACCCCGTGCTTCAGGATCGAGGAATAGCCCCGCTGCGGATGCGCCTCCAGCCGCTTCAGGTCCTCGAGGGTGCCGCCTTCCAGGTAGCGATCGGAGGCATGGATCGTGACGACCCGGTCCTTCACCGCCTCCAGCAGCGCGATCGGGTCTTCCCCCGCGATGAGGGTATTGGAGGGATCGAAGTTGACGCCGAAGCTGGGCGACTCCGGGATCGCGTGCAGCAGCTCCAGAAAGACGTCCATCTTCTGCGCGAACTCGGGCAGCTCCCAGTAGCCGTCCTTGTAATGGTTTTCCAGGATGAGCACCACGTTCGCGGCCTCCGCATGCGGGAGCAGCGCGGTGATTGCCTCCACCACGTACCGGATGCCCTCCGCCCGGCTGACCTCCGGACGCCGCTGCCCGGAGAGCACGCGGCAGTACGTCCCCCCCAGCTCCGCGAGAGCGGTGATCGCGCGCTTCTGCCTCTCGATCTCCTCCGCCCGCTCCGCCGGATCCGGGCGCGTGAAATCGGGTGAGTAGCACAGCATGGGGATGGTCAGGCCGCGGCCCTCCGCCTTCCGGCGTAGCCGCCGCAGCTCGCCCGGATCATCGACCGGAGTGAACCCGATGTAGAACTCCAGGCCGTCCACGTCGAGCTGGTCGGCGGCCTGGTCGATCCACTGGTCGACGGTCATCGTATGGTCGACGCACATGGCGTCCAGAAAACACTTGGGGAATGCGGCGAGCGGCATAGCGGTCCATCTCTGGGTCACGGTTCCGCAGCAAGCGGCGGAAGCCGCTGTGGAACAGGTCGGGGCCTCTCCGGCAGGGAGAAGGTGCGCGGAGCACAGCAGTGAGTTTCCCGGCCAGCGGCCGGGAGACCAGCCCCATCTGGACGCGCCGCCCTCCGCTCCGCGGCCGTGGGCGGGTGCTTCCCGGTCCCGCACGGTCCTCCGGCGGTGCGGCTTCTTGGCGCGCCACCGGATGTGCCGGCTCTCACAATGGATGGAAAAGCCGGTTTATCCGCCGCTTCCTCGCGCTACTGTAAAGTAGGTCACCTCGATTCGTCGGCGCCGCGTGCCATCCTGGCGGCATCGTGATCGGAAAGACGCCCGATGCCTCTCACTTCCATTGATGCTGAGCGGCCCGATCCGGCCTACTCGCAGCAGCTGTGCACGCTGCTTGAAGACGGGCATCTCCTGCTCCTCGTGGAGACTCCTTTTCTACCAGGCCCCGCGGGCCGCGCGCTGCTCTGCGGCACGGCAAAATCCGGGGGACGCGCTCACAAGAACATCGCGTACCGGCCCCACAGCCGGCAGCTAACGGGCGCGGACACCGCCGACGCGGAAGAGGCGCTCCTGCTGCAGGAAACCCTCGCGGACTATTCGGAGCGAGCCCTTACTTTCCTGGCGAGGCTCCTGCCGCGGTATGCGGCGCACTGGAAGGTGGAGTATGCCAGCTTCCGCCCGGAAGAAGAGGCGGGGCGCAGCCTGCCGCTCAAGCTCCGCAACGACCTCCTCCACGTGGATGCCTTTCCGACTCGCCCGACCCACGGTGGCCGGATCCTGCGCGTCTTCACCAACCTCCATTCGGAGCGGGATCGCGTGTGGGCGGTTTCCCCACCCGTTTCGGGAGCTGGCCGAGCGGTATGCCCGCCGTGCGGGGCTGCAGCGCGCCCTCGGCCCCCTGCAGCATCTCCGGCGCTCGGTCTGCGCGGTGGCCCATGCTTCCGGACTTCCCGTACGGCATGCCTCGGCCTACGATGATTTCATGCTCGCCTTCCACCACTACCTGAAGCGGGACGCGGAGTTCCAGGAAACCGGCGCGCGTGAGACCTTCGCGTTCCCGCCCGGCTCGTCGTGGATCTGCTTCACGGATCAGGTCGCGCACAAGGTCCAGTCCGGACAGTACGCCCTCGAGCAAACCTGCATCGTTCCCCCATCGGCGCTGCTCCATCCGGAAGATGCCCCTCTGGACGTGCTGAAATCCCTGGCGGGGCGTCCGCTCGCCGGCCGGGAAGCCGCCCTTTCAACCCTCGATAAAGCCCGGGTGAGGCCAAAACCCGGTGCCCGGGTCTCCGGCCCGGCCGACGATCCACGTGCTCCGGGCCCCGCTGCCGCCGGAGCTATTGGCGCTCCATCTCCGTGGCGTCGCGGAGGTCCAGAATGGCGGAGGTCCGCGTCAGGTAGAGCGGGAGCCTCACCTCGAGCCCGAGCAGGCCCAGAATCCGGTGGATCCGGCGGTTGCCGCCAGTGACGATGCCGCACCGGCAGCCGCGGCGGGCCGCGAGGCGGGATAAGCAGAGCAGAAATTGGGCGCCGCGGCTATCGATGAACTGCAGACCCTCCAGCCGCAGGATCAACCGGCGGGGCTTCTCCCCCGAGCTGGTCGGGCTCAGCAGGGGCCGGCACCGCTCCGCGGCCAGCAGAGTCACCACGGCGTCGAGGTCCCGGCGGAACACCACTTCGACCTCATCATCCGTCTGCGTGACGATCATATCAAGCATACTTGCGGGTATCGTACGTGCGGGTACCGATGGAGGATCGGTTTAAACCTGGGTTCGGGTGTGATTCACGGACGAGGCCCATCCGGGGATGGGCCGGCCGCTGAACCGGGCGCTGTCCCTTAATTGAACGGCGCCTGACAGGAATAGTTTCGGCAGGCTGGGCCGCGCGACGGAGGGGTTCCGTAAGTTTTTTTTCATTCCACGGCGCCGGAGCATACCGCCGCGCCCGTCCGGACCGCAGGCGGTGTGCAGCCCACAGCCAGCAGCCCACACACCCCGAGCAGTCCCGACACGCTCGCCGGTGCATAGACCCAGGCTACAGCGGGAGCTCCTTCTGGGTGGGGAACCCGTGCTGCTTCCGCCCTTCGTCCGCGTCGTAGCGGATGCTCGACTTGTACAGCTCGAGGTGCCCGTCCGCGGCCAGGGGCGCGCACCGGCTCCGGAGCCGGCGCATCTCCGCCGCGCTCATCGGCTGGAAACCGCGCGCGATGCTGAGATTCTGGCGCAGCACCTGGAGGCTATCGATGCCGCTGATGGTAGTGGCCACCGGAAGGCTCATGGCGTAGCGAAGGGCCTCCTCCACGGTGATGGCTCCCTGCTGCACCATCTCCCCGCTGCCGCCGAGGCTTTTCATCCCCAGGGCAGCCATGCCACGTCGGCCCACTTCCGGAAGCACCAGCTGGGTGAAGCTCCGGTAGCTGGCGTCGAACGGATTCAGCGGCATCTGCACCGTATCGAAGGGGAGCCCATGCTGCTCCGCCAGCTCCAGCATCCGGAGATGGATGGCGGGGTTTTTGTGGCCCGTAAAGCCGATGAAGCGGACCTTTCCCTGCTCCCGTGCCCGGATCAACGCTTCCACCACGCCGCCGCGGGCGAAGTGCAGCTCCGGGTCGTTGTAATAGACCACCTCATGGATCTGCCAGAGATCCAGGTGGTCCGTCTGCAGGCGCCGGAGCGACTCCTCGAGCATCTTCATCGCCAGCGCGGCGCTGCGTCCGTGGGTGCAGACTTTGGTCATCAAGAACACGCGGTCGCGCCGCCCGCGGAGCCCGCGTCCCAACCAGTCTTCGGTCCGGCCGTTGTAGTACTCCCAGCAGTTGTCGAAGAAGGTAACGCCGGAGTCCACGGCCTCGTGAATCAGACCCACCGCCTCGTCCACTGGATCAGTCACCCAGGTGGTGCCCTCCCACGCCGAGAATGGAGACCGTCTGCTCATGGCGGCCGAGCCGGCGATGGGGGATCTGGTCGGCGCCCGCACGAATGAGCGGCAGCGGCTTCAACTCGGGCCTCCGATTCTCCACGGTCCCGCGAGGACCGGCCTCCGCCTCGGTCGGCGCCCGGAGCGCCACGCCCGCGCTCAGGGCGCCGACGAAAGCACAGAACTTCCTTCGATCACTCACGGGCTCCTCCAGGTGAGCGACCCCCTCCGCGCTCGCCCCTAAGGTGCCCGGCCCCACTCCGGAAAAACCTCCCGAATCTCACGGACGCGGGCGCCGCCGCGGCGTTCGCTGGCGCGGTACAGCGGCCTTCACCGCGCCGGCGCGGAGACTCCGGAGTGAGTGCTCGCCGGAACCGGGGTATATGTGGAAAAACATAGGGTGCGCCCCTGCGCCGGACCACCCGCTCTCGATACCTGTGCGCCGACCGGCGGAACCGGGTAGCCGGGTAGTGGATGACGCGCCGCGGACGGCCGCTTCACGCCTCCGGCGCTCGCCTGGCGGGCGTGCCGCAGGCGGGCTTGAAGAGGTGCCGCGGGATCACCGGGCCACTTCCAGGCCCGCAGGAAAAGTCTGTTGCTCAACTGGCTGCTCATTCTCGGGATCGCGATTGCGAACAACCTGGACAACACCGGCGTGGGAATCGCCCTCGGCGTAGGACGTATCCGGCTTCCCCTGCTGGTCAATGCCTGGATCGCCGCTATCACCTTTGCGCTGACGGCCGCAGCGGCAGCGGGTGGCAACCAGCTCGGCTCGCTGCTCCCGGTTCACGCCGCCAAAATCTTCAGCGCGCTCATCCTGTGCGGGGTTGGGGTGACCGTGATGTGGCCGTCCGCGGCGCCGCGCCCCGGGCGGCCCTCGAAGCCGAAAGGACCACTGCGGCGCGTCCTCTCCGATCCGGTTCAGGCGGATCGGGATCGGTCGAGCCATGTCGATTTCCGGGAGGGAAGCCTGCTGGGCATCGCTCTCTCGCTGAACAACCTGGGCGGCGGGCTCAGCGCCGGTCTGCTCCACCTGAGCTTTTTCTGGATCGCCTTCCTCTCCGCGCTGCTGAGCTTCGCCGTGCTCCTGCTCGGCACCCGGATCGGGCGGTATCTCGGCGGAGCAGGAACCGCGGAGCAGGTCCGGTGGATCGCCGGAGGCATGCTGATCGGCATCGGTCTCTTCCAGCTCCACTGAGCGAGCCGTCACCGAATCCGCGGCGTGGGGAGCGGCCCGCAGAGTGAGCGCGGGTTGCCACCGTTCCCGTAGACCGGTCGCCGCGGCGGTCCTCACCCCGCTGCCGGAAGCCCCCGAGCGGTCCGGCCCCCACTTCGCCCCCCGCTTCGACCGCTATCGCGTGTGATCCCGGCGGCGACCGCCGCTCACGCGTCGCTGCGGAGCGTGCGCCCCTCTCCGTCCGGGGACTCACCGCCGGCCGCTTGACCCCCCCCCGGCCCGGAGGGCTGCGGCGCCGCGCTCCGGTGGTGATGCCGGGTCCGCGTCGGCCGCACCGGGGTGTGCCGGGGTACCGCCCATTTGCCCGATCGGCGAACACGCCCCGCGGTCCACGACCTCCCTCGACCTCCCTCGACCTCCTCTCCCGGCTCACTGCGGGCAGCGGCAGGACGCGCCTTGCCCTTTACCCGGGAGCCGAAGCCAAGCTCCACCTCGCGGACGCGGT
>CAYQDT010000157.1:0-7437 GCA_964416225.1 uncultured bacterium | reverse complement strand
GCAGATCCGGCCCTCGAGACGTCCGTCAGCGCGAGAATGAGGCATCGCCGGCCGCCGCCAGAAGCTCGCGAGCATGCTGTGCAGCCGTTGCTTCCGACCCTCCCAGCATTCGTGCGAGTTCGCCAACGCGGGCCTCTCCCTCCAGCGGCCGGACCTCCACCACGGTCCGCTCTCCCACCACCTGCTTCCGGACCTGGAAATGCCGATCCGCCATCGAAGCGATCTGCGGCAGGTGGGTCACGCAGAGCACCTGGTTACTGTGGCTCAGTTCGGCCATCTTCGCCCCCAGCGCCTCCGCGGTCTTCCCCCCGACGCCGGTGTCGATCTCGTCGAAGATGAGCGCCACCGGATGGCTGCCGGCCATCGCCGTCTTCAGGGCCAGCATTACGCGGGACATTTCGCCGCCGGAGGCGATTCGCGCCAGCGGGCGGAGCGGCTCTCCTGCGTTCGCGGAGATGAGGAACTCCGCCCGTCCCATGACCGCGTGCAGCCCCCGATCCCACACTTCCGCCGCGGGTGCCGGGGCCTGAAGCTCCACCGCGAAGCGCGTCCCCGCCATGTTCAGGTCCGCCAGGTGCCCGGCGATCTCCGCCTGGAAGCGCTCCGCGGCCGCCTGGCGTGCCCGGTACAACTCCGCCGCGGCGGCGTCCGTCTCGAGCGCCAGCCGCGCGAAGCGTCCCTCCAGCTCGGCGCGGAGCTCCTCGCTGTGCGTCAGCCGGTCCAGATCCTCCTCCAGCCGCCGCCGGTACAGCAGGATCTCCTCCGCGGTATCGCCGTACTTCCGCTTCAGGTTTCGGTAGAGGTCCAGCCGCTCCTGGATCTGCTCCAGCCGCTCGGGGTTGAACTCAATGTTCTCCAGGTAGATCCGCAGCTCGGAGGCGGCTTCCTGTGCGGCGGCGATGGCCGTCTCCAGCAGCTCGCGGATCGGCGCCGCCTGCTCGTCCAGCGCCGCGACGCTATCCAGCTCCCGTCCGGCAGCGGCCAGGAGGTCCGCCGCCGAGGACTCGGCCCCGTCCAGCGCCTCCCGCGCGGAGGATCCCGCCGCAAACAGCTTCTCCGCGTTCGCCAGGCGTGTGCGATCCGCGAGCAGCTCCTCTTCCTCCCCGGCCTGGACCCGCGCCGCGTCGATCTCCTCCGCCTGGAAGCGGAAGAGGTCGAGCTGTTGGGCCCGCTCCCGCTCGCTGGTGAGGAGGGCATCCAGCTCCTTGCGCGCGGCGCGCAGTTCGCCGTACCGCTCGCTCACCCGGCGCCGGAGGGCCGCGACCTCCTTGCTCGCCCAGGCGTCCAGGAACTCCACGTGACGGTCCGGGCTGAGGAGGGACTGGTGGTCGTGCTGGCCGTGGATATCGATCAGGTCCTCCGCGACCTGACGCGCGTTGGACGCCGTGCTCATCCGTCCGTTGATGCGGCTGGTGGCCCGCCCGGAAGCGCTGATCTCCCGGCCGAGGATGATGAGGCCGTCTTCCGCCCACTCCTGGACCGCGGGAAGGGAGTACTCGCCCACCTCGAACACGGCCTCAATGGAGGCGCGGTCCGCGCCCTGGCGGATGAGGTCGGCGCCGGTCCGCTCGCCGAGAGCGGCCGTGATCGCGTCGATGAGAATCGACTTGCCGGCACCCGTCTCCCCGGTGAGGACGTTGAAACCGGCCCCGAACTCCAGGGTGAGCGCGTCGATCAGGGCGAAGTTGCGGATCGTCAACTGGGCCAGCATACGGGGTGGAGTGGGAGGGTTGGAATCCGGGCCGGTGGTGCTGCCCCATTATACCGGAACGCCCGCTGGCCAAAAAGCGGGAATCGGCCTCGTTCGGGCTACCGGATTTCCGTACCGAAGCGCTCGCCCAGGCGGAGGCGGGTCTGGAGCTTCTGAAAGAAGTTGCCGCGGTCGAGGGTGATGAACCGGGCCTGGAGCGGGCTCTGGTGAAACAGGAGCTCGTCCCCCGTCTCTACGGGAAAGGCGATCTGCCCATCCACGGTGAGCTGCATCGGGTCCCGCTCGCTCGACTGGATGACGACGCGGATCGCATCCGTCACGCCGACCAGAAGTGTCCGGACGTTCAGGGTATGCGGGCAGATCGGCGTCACGAGCACGGTATCGACCGTAGGGGAGACGATCGGCCCGCCGGCGGCCAGGTTGTACGCCGTCGATCCGGTGGGTGTGGCCACGATGATGCCGTCCGCCGCGTAGGTGGCGATGAGCGTCTCCGACACTTCCACGCGCATCTTGAGCATTCGCGCCTGGCCGCGAACCACCAGGTCGTTCAGCCCGGAGAGGCGCGCGACCACAGTTCCGTCGCGCGTGACCTCACATTCCACCATCAGGCGGATGTCCATGCTGAACTGGCCCGCCAGCACGGCTTCGACGGCTTCGCAGGCGTGCGGCGGAGTGATCTCGGTCAGGAAGCCGAAGCTTCCGGGGCCGCCCACGTGCACTCCCAGGATCGGCGTGCCGTACGGGGAGGCAACACGGTTGGCGGCGAGCAGGGTGCCATCGCCGCCGAGAGCCACGATCATGCCGCACTGGCCGAGTGTATCCGGGTCCACCCCCAGGTCCGGCAGTTCCAGCACCTGTGCCAGGTCCCGGGGCAGCACCACGCGAATCTGCTTTCCCGTGAGGCAGCGATAAAGATCCAGCGCACAATCGATGGCGGCATCCCGCCGGCAGTTGGCAACGATGCCCACGCAGTCCAACGTCGTCCCCGCCTTCCCGTATCGATCGGCGCGTCTCCTCCGCTCCCGGAGCGGCCCGCCGGTCTCCTGCCCTCACTATAACCCGGATCGACCGGCTCTCGCGACCACTGTTGACCCGCTGCCGGGTGAGACCGGCGCCGGGAAAGGGGGCATTGCAGTCGCCGGAAGCGGCGCCGCTGGTCCGCGGGCGGGATGCCGCGAGGAGTCTAACCGCCGCCTAGCCGCTGGAGGTTGCGCCGCGCATCCTCATTCTTCGGATCGATCTGGCTGGCGCGGGCATAGCTCTGCTTGGCGAGCTCCTTCTGGCCCTGCCGCTCGTACAGGGCCCCGAGGTTGTTGTAGGCGATGGCCATGCGGGGGTTGATCTCAACCGCCTGCTTGTACGCCAGCACCGCCTCATCCGCTTTCCCCAGCTTTTCGAGGGCGAACCCCAGGTTGTTGTAGGAGTTGCCGTCCTTCGGGTCGAGCTTCAGAACGTCCCGGTACTCCTGCACCGCCTCCGCGAACCGTCCCTTGTTCAGGTAGGCGGATGCCAGAAGCGTGCGGGTTGGAATGTCGGTCCCGTCCAGCTTCAGCGCTTCTTTCCAGTGACGGATAGCCTGCTCGGTCTCCCCCTGCCGGTCGAGCACCAGGCCGAGGTTGGAGTGCGCCGCTTCGAGGTCCGGGCCGGCAGGAGCGGCCTGGATCGCCTTCCCGTACCATTTCACCGCATCGTCCAGGCGACCGATCTGGTAGTTGGCCCAGCCGAGCGCGCTCAATACGCGATGGTCCGTGGGGCGCAGCTTCTCTGCCTGAGCAAGTTGTCCGAGCGCGCTCGTGTAGTGCGCATTGCGGGCCGCCGCGCTCCCCGCGTCCTTCGCCATCCGGGCATAGAGGAGGCCGAGGTTGTACTGCGGGACAAACTCCGCGGGCCGGAGCCCGATGGCCGCCCTGTACTCCGTCACCGCCTCGGTGGTGAGGTGGGCGTTTTGAAACTCCTCCGCGAGCGCCAGGTGACTGTTGTATTCCTTCGGATCTAACTGGATCGCGCGCTTGAGCGCGCGGATCGCCACGTCGCGCATCCCCTCCGCCTTACGAGCCGCGAGCCCGAGGTTCCGCTGGAAGACGGCGTTGTCCGGCTGGCGTTCCACCGCCCGGCGGTAATGCTCGACCGCCGGCGCGATCGGATTGGTATCCGGATCCTGCGTGTGCTTGCGCTCGTACACGAAGCCCAGGTTGTTCTGGATGAGCGGGTCGATCCCGTCCTGCTGCTCGGCCTCCAGGAAGGCGGAGAGCGCGGCGTTCACGTCGCCGCGCTTCACCAGCGCATTGCCGAGGTTGTAGTAGGGATCCGCATGCTTGCCCGGCTTGTCCTTGACCAGCTCCACCGCCTTCCGGTAGTTTTCGATGGCCGCGTCCACCTCGCCCTTCGCCAGGTAGGCGTTGCCGAGGTTGTTGTAGGTGTCCGGGTTGTTCGCGCTGAGCTGGATCGACTGGCTGAGAAACTTAATTGCCTCGTCGTACCGGGCGCGCTTGAAGCAGACGAAGCCGAGCCAGGACTGGACCACGGCGTCATTCGGCTCCGCCGCGGCGGCCTGCTGAAAGGAGTGGTAAGCCTCCTCCAGGTTACCGGCCTGGAATTGCTCGATGCCGAGCGCAAAAGGATCCTTTGCGGCGGCGGGAGCCTCGGTTCGCGGCCGTGACGGGCGCCGGGGAGCGGCGTCAACCGCGGGTACGGCGGTTCCGAAGACGATCAGTCCGGCGCTCACGGCCAGCAGGTCCAATACGCGACGAGCCATAGGATTTACTGCGCGCATCCGTTCTCTCCAGTGCGCTGGTTCAGGCGGGTTAAGACGGGTGACGGCTGCCCCGGGCGCCCCTCGAAAGCCGGCTCCGAACGCGTGGTTTCCAACGTTTCAACTGCGGAAGGTACCGGGTAAGTCCGGAGCGAAGGTCGTCGGTGCGTAGTTTGCAGGCTAGCGCGGACACTGACAGGCAGGGCAGTAACAAATGGGCCCCGGCGAGAGCCGGGGTCGTCCTTTGGGTGTTGCTTAGTCCCTATTCTCGGCGCGGTTGTCGCGGGACTATACTCACGGCCCCGTCATTCTCGGCGCAGTGAGCGGCGCCTCGCTTTCGGCTGGAGCGCTTACGAAAGCAGCAGCTCGAGGGCTCGATCGACGTTCCGCTCCGCCGCCAGACGCAGGTGCTCCGCCCGAGCTTCCCGGTCCCGGCGCCGCACCTCGTCATCCTCAAGCGCGCCCTCCAGTGCCGCTCGGAGGCCGGCCGGGTCCAGATTTGACGCCGTGCCGACGACGCGGGCCCGGACGCGTCCCGCAAGCGCATCAACCTTCGGGTCATAGCTCACGCCGAAAATCGGCACGGCACGCGCCGCCGCGAAGATCAGGGCGTGGAGCCGCATCGCCACCACCGCGCTGGTCCAGCCGGCCAGGGCCATCCATTCGGCCGGCTCAAGCCGCTCGTCGAGCACCGTCATGGTCGGCACGCGGGAGGCGAGCTGCCGGCAGATGGGAAGGTCCTGCTCGGGAAAGAGCGGCCACGCCTGCAGCGAGGCTTCGCCTTCGAACCTCCCCAGCGCCTCGGCGAGCGGGTCGAGAATCCGCTGGACACCGTGCCACGGCCGGAGGGCCACGGCGATGGCCGGTGCGGGCGGGCAGATAGCCGAGACCCGCTCCGTCACCCGCGGGGCGAGGGCGAAGACTGGATCGGCAGTGACCTCAATTTCCGGACCCTTCACTCCGATCGCTCGGAGCAGATCGGCGGAGTCCGGATCGCGTACAGTGATCGCGTCCACGCCGGAGAGGACCCGGGCGGTGAGCCGGCGCGCCGCCCCGCGGCGTAGCGGGCCGATCCCCTGGGCGAACACCATCGTCCGCGCGCCGGCGGCCCGCGCGATCCGGAGCAGCAGGAGGTAGTAAAGCAGCGACTTGAGGCTGGTCCGGTCCTGGAACAGGCTGCCGCCGCCACTAAGGAACAGGTCCGCGCTGCGGATCTGCGCGAGCACCGCCGCGGGCTGCATGCGGGGCGCGGTCTCGACGGCGTAGGCGGACCGGGTGGCATCCGGGGAACCCGAGAGCACCGCAAGGTCCAGCTCCGGGCGCCGGGCCCGGAACAGATCGATGCTGGCGGCGAGCACCGCCTCGTCGCCGGCGTTCCCCAGGCCGTAGTATCCTGAAAAGAGAATCCGGCGGTTCATTGCTTCCGCCGGAGGGGAACCGGCTCGTCCCACGCAAAGACACGGAGCCAGAGCCAGATAAGCGCCACACCAAGGAGCA
Source organism: uncultured bacterium (assembly GCA_964416225.1). Lineage (GTDB taxonomy): Bacteria > Armatimonadota > SYMT01 > SYMT01 > SYMT01 > CAYQDT01. The sequence goes on along the minus strand of CAYQDT010000157.1, from coordinate 1,477 downwards.
GCCCCATCCACAGCGCGTGAAATGTGTGGAGCAGGGTCATCTTCAGCGGCGTGTGCAGGTGGCAGTAGGAGTTGAGCATTCCCGTCTGCCCAATCGTTCCGACCAGCAGCACCGGGAAGGCCCAGCCTCGCCAGCGGGGGAAGCTCGCCAGAAACAGGGAGATGAGCAGCGCGGGGTGGCCGACGAGGAACTCCTTGGTGCGCGGACGTGCGCCGAGGAACCGATCCAGCAGTGCCCGGAACTTCAGCTCGGTGTCCGAGACGCCCACGCCGGGATCATTGCCGGAGCGCGCGACGAGCAGCGCGACCGCGGCGATTGCCACCGCGAAAGCCACCACCTGCCAGACCCGCAGCGGCTCCGAAAAGAACGCACGCAGCCGCTCGCCGATCTCCCGGCGCTCCTCACTCCAGGTGCCGTATCGCGGCGACATACCGGTTAGATAGAACATTCCCACCAGGGCGAGCGGGAGCACGGTCGCCGCCTTGATCCCGGCAAACGACTCCGTCTTGATCATGAACGGAAGCTTGGCGAGCAGCGCCCCGATCATGAACCCGCCGCAGAGGGTCACGATGGAGATGCAGGCGAACTCCACCAGCGCCCCGGAGAGGGCGGCCCTGGGGTGTCGCGCGCCGCCGCGCGCGACCTCGGCAAACGCCCCGATCGGCTGGGGAAAGAGGATGAAGCCGAGCGTGGGAAAGACCACGGCGACCACCAGCGTCACCACCTGCAGCGCTTTTGGCGATCCCGTAAACGCCAGCACCCCGCAGAGCACCGCGAGGACGCCCCCCACCACCGCCTGCCGGCCGCGCGGCAGCGGAAGCATTCCCGCGATCAGCAGCGCCAGCCCCGCGCCGGCCCCGAGACCGATGAACCCGCTGAGGAGCCGGCCCACCCAGACGTTGCTCCAGACGTGCTCGAAGGGCTGTGCCCCCACCCCCTGTTTCACCAGCCCGAATTTGGCGCGATCCAGGGTCTCCGAGAGCGAGCGGACGTAGGCCACGCTGTCGGCGTAGGTGTTCGCGCCGACGATGCCGGGCAGGCGGACGTAGTCGAGACGGATGTTTCGCTCGGCCGCCGCGCGGACGTACCGCTCGATCGCTTCTTTCGGTGTCAGGCGCGGCATCTCCGCGGAGGAGATGGAGTGGACGCGCACCAGTCGCTCTTCCAGGAGGCGCGACAGCTCCTCATCTCCCCGCTGCTTCCCCATCTCGACGCTCCCGTACAGCATTCCGAGGCCCCGGATCGCGTCGGCCGTCTGCGGGATCAGTCCCTTGAACCCGAGGACTTCTTCGCCGGCAAACACCACGGTGCGAATGCCCAGGCGTCGCACCCGAGTGAGGTCCCAGGTCAGGGAGTCCGCGGTGAGGCCGAGGGGGTTGTTGATTCGTCCGACGGGCTCCAGCCCGGCTCGCACGCACTGCTGCACGGCGGCTTCGTCGAGGCCGGTGGGGGTGAGGCGAACGTCGTCGATCCGGCC
>CAYQDT010000156.1:0-7467 GCA_964416225.1 uncultured bacterium | reverse complement strand
GAGCGCAGATGTCTGTCATCATCGCACTCATGTGTTTCGGTCTCATGCTGACTGGGGTCGTGCAGGTGCAGCGTTAACGCGTACTTGCACAACTTTTTACCTTCGCCGGTGCAGCGCTCGCGCTGTCCAGCCCGCGAATGGCGGCGGCATTGCAGCGGTTCGCCCGGGTGTGCACTCAACTTCCGTCTGTAATCCGGAACGTCACTATCGTATCCGGTGCCCTGTTTGTGTTGTGCGCATCCATATACTTTTTTCGCCCGTGCCCAATACTCCGATGCTTAAACGCCCCGGGGCCTCCGCCAGGAGGCTGTGTTTCACCCGTTGCCCAGGAGGCCACGCTCTGGCAATTACAAGCCCGGTGAGGTGAGCGTTCTCCTCGAATTCACATCTGCGATCCTCCGGTGATCGGCATGTTCGTATGGCAAGCATTATTCGGCGGTGGCCGGTGGATCAGGGGAATAGAAGAATGCTTTCGCGGATGCTGACCCGGATCAAAAGCCACCTGCGCCAAAGTGGCAACCGATACCTTCGGCTGGCGTTGCTGATGGTAGCGCCGGCGATTGCTTCCATTTCTGAGATCGCCGTTATCTGGGGCTACCTGCATCTCGGATTCTGGCTGGCGACAGCTCTCGCACTGCTTCCGATAGGCCTGGCAACTGGCTCCATCGCTTTGCTTTATGCCGGAGTGCGCGCCATCCGCGAGCTGAAACAGGAGCGAATGATCGGAGCCCGGACGATCTCGGCAGCTCCTCGTGCTTTCAACACCGCATCCGACCTATTCGCCGCGTCAGCCGCCCATGGCCTAACTCTGCTCCTGGTGGGCTCGGCTTTTGCATTTTTATTTCCGGACGGGGTATTTACCCATCCCGGACCCATGTTCATCGGGATTACCGCGGTAGCCCTCTGCCTGGGGCTTGCGGAGCTCTTCGAAGCCATCGCCACAGCCCGTGTACACCGTGATCGGGCATTCACCCGGCGCGCCCGGTGGAAGGTACTGTCGGCCCTCCTCATGGGAGTTTTTGTGCCGGTCTGGTATTTCTCGCGGACGCTCGGGCATCCACTGCGTTTGGCCTTGCTGTTGATCCTGGCGAGCCAGTTGTTGAGTACGTGGAAGCGGTCCGAGAGCTTTACGACCCCCTCCCCATGACCGTGCCCGGCCGCCATCAAATGCACCGAAGTCCTGGCTGGCCGGTCGCGCTGGTTCGCGGGCCGGCAGCGGTCGTTCGCGATCCATGGTGCGACAACCGGATTGGAGCCGTCACGTTGCAGAACGGGGACGGGAGCAAGAAAAAGTACCGTATACGACGGAGGCGAGCCCATGCATGATCTGACTGCGGGTATCGTTCTCGGTATCGCGTGTGGGTTAGTGATCCGCTATTTGCTCGGCCGCTGGAGGCGTTGACCGCGTGCTCGCCTTCGAATCATGGACTCCGCCGCGGGCAGCCCCGGACGGTACCGGCAGGTGTCCGCGCTTCCAGCGGGACGGGGATGGTGCCGCTCGCAGGTCGGCACCGCGATTCACCGGCGGCGCGGTTCACGGGCCGGGCCGACTTCGGTTTCGGTGAGGATGCGGGCCGGCAATCCGCGTGCCCGCGCTCCGCGGCCCGCCGTGCCGGTGTCGAGGGCGCCCCACCGGGCACGGGGCAGCGACGCGAATTCCGGTCGCTCAACGGTTTGAAGGCACCAGGGGCGATCCGGCCCGCGGCCGAGGATCCAGACCCCCCGACCCTTTCACATGTGCAAGGGGCCTCGATCACCGGCTCGGGTCACCGCAGCCGCTCCAGGCCCTCGGCGAGGAAGGTCGCGCCGAGCACTCCCGCCTCCTTTCCGGCGGCGGCCGGTGCCACCGGGACTCGCTGGTACGGCTTGATGGCGTAGGCGTCCACCGTCTCGTGCACGGCGTCCATCAGGACCCGGTTGCGCTCCGCGATGCCCCCGCCGATCACCACCCGCTCCGGCGCCAGGATCTTAGCCAGGTTCGCCACGCCGATCCCGACATAGCGGCCCGTCTCCTCCACCACGGAGCGGCTGGCCGCATCGCCTCCGGCGGCCAGCTCGGCCACGCGGCGGAGGTCCACGTCGCCGTCCCGGCAGAGATGCGCGAGCGCGGAGTCAGGGGAGGCGGCCGCGATCCGGCGGGCTCGGATGCTCACGCCTTCCTTGCCGGCCAGGGACTGCCAGCAGCCGCGGAGGCCGCAGTGGCAGTGGACCGGACCCTCCGTCTGGATGATCTGGTGGCCGACTTTGCCGATCCGCCCCGCGCTCCCCAGCAGGAGGCGCCGCCCCAGCACGATTCCGCCGCCGATGCCGGTGCCGAGCGTGATGAGCAGGAAATCCGCCACTTCCCGCCCGGCCCCCACCCGGAGCTCCGCGAGGGTTGCCGTGAGGCCGTCGTTCAGGATGGTCGCGGGAACTTTCAGCGAGGTGCCGAGCAAGGCCGCCAGGGCGGCGCCCTCCAGGCCGGGGAACCGCTTCATGGAATGGCAGGTGCCGGCAAACGGGTTGATGTCTCCCGTGAGGCCCATTCCGATTCCCAGGAGGCGGCTGCCGCGGGCGCGCCGCTCCAGAAGCGGTTCCAGGGCGGACCGGACCGCCTCCACCAGCGCGGCGGGCGTCCACTCCGGATCGACGGGGAGGCTGAGGCGGTCCAGCAGCTCCGGGGAATCCGCCCGGCGCAGCCCGACCCGCAAATTGGTCCCGCCCAGATCCACGCCCGCATAGAGGCTCATTTCCTGGTCCACGTCCGCTCCTGTTCCCGGCCCGCGCCGCCGGCGGCTCCCGTCTCCGCGTCCCGTCGGGGCAGCAGGGGAAGGCCGGTCCGCGTTCCCCACCCGGCCCCTGCCGATTCCCGGACGTCATCCCTGGGAAGGGGCGCGGCGGCGCTCCCTGAGACAAAACTATACCGCCCGCCGATCGACTTTCCGGCCGGCTAGAAGAGGAACCCTGTTCGATGATCGATCGCTACACCACGCCGGAGATGCGCTCTCTCTGGTCGCTCCAGAACAAGTATGACACCTGGCTGAAGGTGGAGCTGGCGGTGGTGCGCGCGCAGGCGGAGGTCGGACGCATCCCCGCGGCGGACGCGGAGAAGATCGTCGCCGACGCCAGGTTCAGCCTGGACCGGGCGCTCGAGATCGAGAAGACCACCCGCCACGACCTGCTCGGATTCGTGCGGGCGGTGCTCGAGAACCTCGGCCCGGAAGGCCGCTTTTTCCACTACGGCGTCACCTCGTACGATATCGAGGACCCCGCGCTCTCGCTCCAGATGCTCCAGGCGCTCGACCTGATCGGCGAGGAGCTGGACAACCTGATCGACGCCATCCGCGAGCGGGCGCGGGAGCACAAGTACACCGTCATGATGGGCCGCACCCACGCGATCCACGCGGAGCCCATCACGCTCGGGTTCAAGCTGGCGGTCTGGCTGGCGGAGTTCCTCCGCAACCAGCAGCGCCTGGAGCACGCGCGGGAGAACATCGCGTGGGGCAAGGTCTCCGGCGCCGTGGGCACGCACGCCAACATCCCGCCGGAAGTCGAGGCGATCGTGTGCCGAAACCTGGGCCTGAAGCCGGCGCCGGCCTCCACGCAGATCCTGCAGCGAGACCGGCACGCGGAGGTGCTGCTGACCCTGGCGATCGTCTCCGCCTCCGTGGAGAAGTACGCCACCGAGATCCGCAACCTGCAGCGGACGGAGATCCGGGAGCTGGAAGAGGCGTTTGCGAAGGGCCAGCGGGGCTCCTCCGCCATGCCGCACAAGCGCAACCCGGCGGTGTGCGAGCAGCTCTCCGGCCTGGCGCGCGTGGTGCGGGGGAACGTGATCCCCGCGCTCGAGAACATCGTCACCTGGCACGAGCGGGACCTGGCGAACTCCTCCTGCGAGCGCTTGATCATCCCGGACTCCACCACGCTGGTCCACTATCAGCTCCGGACCTTCACGAACATCGTCCGGAACATGACCGTGTACCCGGACAACATGGCCGCCAACATGGAGAAGATGCACGGCCTCATCTACAGCCAGCAGGTGATGCTCTCGCTCGTGGAAAAGGGCGCCTCCCGCGACGAGGCCTATGACCTCTCGCAGAAGCTGGCGATGGACGGCTGGGCCGGGGCGGACTTCCGCAAGGCCGTGCGCGAGAACCCGGACGTCAAGCGGTTCCTCTCCGAGGAGGAGATCGAGCGCTGCTTCGACACCCGGTACCACCTCAAGCAGCTGGAGCACACGTTCGAGCTGCTGGGAATCTAGCCGGATTCTTCACCACCGAGCCACGGAGAGCACGGAGATGAGAGAAGACGGAGAAGCGTCGAGCAAGTGGGGCGGAGCACCGGAAGCGCCCGGTCGAGGCCCTCGGGGCGCGCTCTGTTCCGCACCGTTTCCGCCGCACCGTTTCCGCAGTACCTTTTCCATCCGGTGTGCACCCGTGATGACTGACGGGAGCCCGGGACCGCCGGCGGGGCTCAGCCGGCGCCCGGTGGGGGAGCGCCCGTCTCTTGTGAGGCGCGGGCGCATTCGTTAAGATAGAGGCGCGGGAAGTTGACCGGCGGTCACCACCCGGGGTCCTCCCGTTTCTTCCCTGAGGGAGCAGATGCCAAAGGCACGGATCAATATCAGTTTGAAGCCCACGGTCCTGGACGCCCAGGGAGCCGTCGTGAAGAACGCCCTGCACAGTCTCGGGTTCACCGGGGTGGAGGGGGTGCACATGGGCAAGTACATCGAGCTGGAGCTGGCTCCCGGCGTGGACGAGGCGCAGGTCCGCGAGATGTGCCAGAAGCTCCTCGCCAACCCGATCATCGAGCAGTACCAGGTCGCAGTCACGGGCGAGGGGTAAACCGCATGACCGAGACGCTCCAGGCTCCGCCGCCGGCCGCCGCCGGGTCCGCCCCGAAGTGGGGGGTGGTGGTGTTCCCCGGCTCCAACTGCGACCAGGACACCCTCCATGTGCTCCGGGACGTGCTGGGCCAGCAGGCCCGCTATGTCTGGCACGAGGAGACGGACCTCTCGGACCTGGACGCCGTGATCCTGCCGGGCGGGTTCGCCCATGGCGATTACCTGCGTGCGGGAGCCGTCGCGCGGTTCAGTCCGGTGATGGGCGCCATCGCGCGGTTCGCGGAGTCCGGGAAGACGGTGGTCGGCATCTGCAACGGCTTTCAGGTGCTGCTGGAGGCGGGCCTGCTGCCCGGAGCCATGCTGCGCAACAACAGCCAGCGCTTCGCCTGCAAGTGGGTCCACCTGCGCACGGAGCCCTCGAGCTCGGCGCTCCTGGGCGGCCTCCGGCCCGGGCAGGTGCTCCACATTCCGGTGGCCCACGGCGAGGGGAATTACTACGCGGCTCCGGAGGAGATCGCGCGGCTGGAGGAGCGGGGGCAGATCGCGTTCCGCTACTGCGCCCCGGACGGAGCGGTCTCGGACGGCATCAATCCGAACGGGAGCGTCGGCAACATCGCCGGCGTGACCAACGAGCAGGGGAACGTGCTGGGGATGATGCCGCACCCGGAGCGGGCCAGCGAGGGCGTACTGGGCTCCGAGGACGGTCGCCTGCTGCTCGAGAGCGTGGTTCGGACCCTCACCCGGAGGTGAGCCGAGTCCCGATCCCGTGGCGGATGCCGAGTTTTTCGGCGAGCTCATCGGGGAGCTCACCGCATCCGGATGCCGCCCGCCGCCTCGCAGCGCGGGCGCCGGGGGTGAACGCGACCGTGGCGACCGCAAGCGAGCGCCCATACCGACTCTTTGAACCGCTCGATCTCCGGCAGGAGAACTGGACGCAATCCTGAGCTATGTCCCTCACCGAATCCCGACCTCAACCCCAGCTCACCCCGGAGCAGCTCCGGCAGGCCGCCTATGACTGGGGCCTGACCCCCTTCGAGTACGACCGCATCCTGGAGGGCCTCGGACGACAGCCGACGCTCACCGAGGTGGCCATGTTTTCCGTGGAGTGGTGCGAGCACTGCGGCTACCCGAAGAGCAAGAACGTGCTGCGCATGTTCCCCAACCAGAGCACGAAGGCGCAGGTGCTGGTGGGGGCGGACAGCGGCGGCTTCTACCTCACCCCGGAGCTGGCCGTGGTGATGAAGGTGGAGAGCCACAACCACCCGTCGCAGGTCGAGCCGTACCAGGGCGCTGCCACCGGCGTCGGCGGCATCGTGCGGGACATCTTCACCTGCGGCGCGCGCCCGATCGCCTCCGGCAACTCCCTCCGCTTCGGGCCGCTCTCCGACCCGTACACCCGGTACCTGCTGGCCGGCGTGGTGAAAGGCATCGGCGGCTACGGCAACTCCATCGGCGTGCCGACCGTGGCGGGAGAGGTGCAGTTCAACGCCTCCTACACCGGCAACTGCCTGGTGAACGCGCTGGCGGTGGGCCTGGCGCCGGTCGAGCAGCTCCTCTCCTCGGCCGCGAAAGGGCCGGGCAACCCGGTGATCTACGCGGGCAGCCGGACGGGGCGGGACGGGATCGGCGGCTGCAGCGTCCTGGCGAGCCACGAGTTCGGCGAGGGCGACGAGAAGCGGCCGACGGTCCAGATCGGGGACCCCTTCACGGAAAAGCGGCTCATCGAGGCGTGCCTGGAGGCGGCCAGGACCGGCCACATCGTCGGGATGAAAGACATGGGCGCCGCCGGCGTCACCTGCACCACGTCCGAGATGGCCGCCGCGGGCGGGGTGGGCATGCGGGTGGACCTGCAGCGGATCCCGCGCCGCGAGGAGGGCATGGAGCCGTACGAGGTCCTCATGAGCGAATCGCAGGAGCGGATGCTCATGGTCGTCGAGCGCGGCCACGAGGCGGAAGTGCTCGGCGTATTCCACAAGTGGGGCCTGGAGGCGTCCGAGATCGGCGAGGTGACCGGCGACGGAATCCTGACCGTGCTGGACGGCGGCGTCGAGGTGGCCAGTCTCCCGGCCGATTTCCTGACGGAGCCCCCGCGCTACGACCTTCCCCGCGAGCGTCCCGCGTACCTGGAGGAGGCATGGAGCTTCAACCCGGACGCGCTGCCGGAGCCCGAGAGCTACGGCCAGGCGCTGCTGACACTTCTTGCCTCCCCGAATGTGTGCAGCAAGCGCTGGGTATGGGAACAGTACGATCATATGGTGCAGGCCAACACCGCGGCTGGGCCCGGCGGCGACGCCGCGGTGATCCGCATCCGGGAGGCGGATCCGATGGGTATCGCGCTGACCCTGGACGGAAACAGCCGGCTGGTCTACCTGGACCCGTACGAAGGGGCGCGGCTGTGCGTCGCGGAGGCGGCGCGCAACCTGGCCTGCGTGGGCGCGGACCCGCGGATCGTGACGGACGGCCTGAACTTCGGGAACCCCGACAAGCCGGACCGCTACTACCAGTTCTACGAAGCCGTACGCGGGATCTCGGATGCCTGTCGGCAGTTCGACCTCCCGGTGATCAGCGGCAACGTCTCCCTCTACAACGACAGCCCGGAAGGCGCGATCCACCCGACGCCGATCATCGGCATGCTCGGCGTGCTC
>CAYQDT010000155.1:0-7483 GCA_964416225.1 uncultured bacterium | reverse complement strand
CGGAAGGCGGTTCAGAGGTGTGCGACGAACCGTGTTCCGGAAAGGGAGGGGGACGATGAACGTCGGGATCATTGGGGCGGGAGGGATCGCGCAGAAGCTGCACCTGCCGGAGATCGCAGGGATGGAGGATCTCCGCGTCACCCATCTCTCCGGGCGAAAGGAGCATCGCCTGAAGAAGCTCGCGGCGGAATACGGGGTCCCGCATTGGACCACCGACCACCACGCGCTGCTGGAGGACCGCACGATCGACGGCATCATCATCGGGCTGCCGCACCCGCAGCATGTGCCGGTCGGCCTGGAGGTACTCGCGGCGGGCAAGCACCTCCTCATGCAGAAGCCCCTCTGCGGCGACCTGTGCGAGGCGGAGCAGTTCACGGCCGCCGTGGAGCAGAGCGACCGGACGGTGCTCGTGATGCCGCACTTTTCTCCGGAGATCTACCGCACGCGCGAGCTGCTGGCGGAAGGCCTCATCGGGAAGCCGTCCGGCGCCAACTGCCGCACCAGCCACGGAGGGCCGGAGGTTTACTACGCGGAGGTGCGGGATGGCTTCGGGGAAACGGACACCGACCTCTGGTTTTTCGACGCCCGCCGCGCCGCCGTCGGCGCGCTCTTCGACATGGGGGTCTACGCGGTGGCGCACCTCGTGGCGATGCTCGGCACCGTGCGCAGCGTGACGGGAATGGCGGATACGCTGGACAAGCCGACTGAGCTGGAGGACACGGCCACGCTGATCCTTCAATTCGAGAGCGGGGCGATTGCCACGGCGGAAACCGGCTGGTGCGATCCCGCCGGAACGTGGGAATACCGCGTCCACGGCACCCGCGGCAAGATCACGGTGCCCGGGTCGGACCGGGCCTCGCTGACCCGCTGGGAGCCGGGGAGCTACACGCGGGAGGACCTCCCACCGATCCCCCATGCCGTGGATGTCACCGGCGCGTCCCGCGGTAACGTCCACGAGCACTGGCTTACCTGCATCCGGGAGCGGCGGCAGCCGGAGCTGAGCCACGCCTGGGCCGCCCGGCACGTCACGGAAGTGATGCTCGCCGGCCTGGAATCATCCCGCACGGGCCGGCGGATCGCCATCCGGTCCAGCGCCGATGCACCCGCCTGACCCGGACCTACCGCTTTTCGTACGGCGGTCGCGCAGCGTCGAACCCTGCCCAGCTCCGCTCCAACTCCGGGCACGGGCCGCTCATCGTGCATGCGATCGACCCACCACTGATCGTCCCGCACGCGGGCGCTCTGCCGCGCGATCACGCTGTTCGCGCGCGCATCGTCCGAGATAACACTTAGAGCCGATTGCTTCGGGACGGCGCTCAGGTCCGGTTTACTGAGCCTGAATTGCGCCGCTTCCCGCGCGGCCCGCATCGGTCATCCACGCCTTGCGACATGCCGGCCGTACCATTCGAACCGGGAGACTGAGCTTGAACGCCCGAATCTACGCTGCCCCCGTCCTGCTCACAGCAATCACCGTTGCCGCGGCCGCACCCGGCCGGAAGGTGCCCGCCAGTCAGCCGCTGCGCATGAACGTCACTCTCCACTGGGAGAAGGCGGAGACCAGCAAGGCCGACGAGGGCAACTCGGTCCGGAGCAAGCGAACGGTCCTCGATGCTTCCTCTGGCCAATGGGTGCAAGCCGAAAAGGACCCGAACGGTCATCCCGAGTACATCCGTGTACCCGGGAAAGTCAATGACTTCGCTGGAGCCATCGCCGTCTCCGGTGAGGCGCGAGACGTCGCGGACGCGAGTTATACGGATCCGGCGACCGGGAAAGTGGTCGAGCAGTCAGCCGTGCATACCACCAGCGAGACCTACCGCGGCAGTCTCTCCCACTTTGATGTAGGCCCGCCGTCGTGGTTCCATTTTGGCAACGGCCTGGAACTCGCGGCTCAGGCGCGCGCGACGTTGAAAGGGCGCAGCCACTCCGAGATTCGGGAATGGGATGACGAGCACAAGCCGGTGAACCGCGTCTCCGACAAGCCGGAGGACAGCCTATTCGGGACGGATGGCGGCATTACGCAGAACCCGGAGCCCGGCCGAACTCCGGAAACGGCGTACCTCATGCCATTCGCCTTCTCGTGCCGAGTGATGCCCCGCCTTGGACCGCGGCCGGTGGGAGATGATCCCCGGACGCGCGCCGAGCAGGGCGCCTGGGACCTGTTCCAGTCCACCGCAAAGTCGGCGGAAGGCGTGGCGAGCCCCAACTGGTTTGGTGCGACCACGGTGGGCTATCAGATCCACCTGGACGACCACCGGGAGTTCAAAAGCGAGGACGGCGACACCACCTGGGTTGAGAAGCTGCTGGTCACCGCGGCCCTCGGCTCGGGTTCCGCACCGCGCCGTTAGCAGCGACGGCCGGCTGGCCCGATACGGGGTGCGGCCGGCTGCGCATCGCATCCGCTCCCAGACACTCGCGTCCCGCCGGCCCCCACCGCGTGAAAATACCGCGCGCCGCAGCCCTAAAGGTGCAATGCGGAGCTGCCACAATCCAAGATGGGTCGTTCTGGTTTTTGCACGGTGGAGGAACCTTCAGCTGTCCGGCGAGCACTTCATCGACGCGCCTTCGCGTACTCGCTCCCACCACAAAAGGGGGGAGACGCCCCCGGCGGAGACTCCCAGGGTGAACATCCTGCTGGTCGACGATGATCCCGCCAGCCTGATGGCGCTGGGAGAAGTTCTGGCCCCGCTCCAGGAGACGGTCGTTCAGGCCCGCTCCGGCCATGACGCGCTCCGGGAATTGCTGGAGCGGCGCTTCGCGCTGATCCTGCTGGATGTGCGGATGCCGGGCCTGGACGGCTACGAGCTGGCCGCGCTGATCCGGGGGCACGATGCCCATCGCCACACGCCGATTATTTTCATCACCGGCAGCGAACGGGCTCGCCTGGCCGAATTCGAAGGCTACCACGCGGGCGCCGTCGATTACCTCCACAAGCCCGTGGAGCCGGAGGCCCTGCGCGCCAAGGTATCGGCGTTCGTCGCCATGGCGCGCTGGACGCAGCATCTCGAAGAGGAAGTCGCCTCCAGTTGCCGCGTTCAGCAGCTCCTGCACAGCGCGCATGCGGCGGCGGAGACCCAGTTGGCCCAGGAGCGCAGCATGTCGGGCCACCGGGAGGCGTTCCTGCGCGCCGTTTTGGAGAGCCTCACGGACGCGGTAGTGGCGTGTGACGCGAGCGGTTCCAGTCTCCTGTTCAATGCAGCGGCCCGCCGCTTACACGGTGCGGGAGTGCAGCCCATGTCGATTGACGAGTGGGCGTCGAGGCTTAGCCTGTACCGTTCGGACGGGGTCACGCCGCTCCCAACGGCGGAAGTACCGCTCTTGCGCGTCCTCCGGGGGGAGACCATCCGCGATATTGAGCTGGTGGTGGCCCCGCCGAACGGTTCACCCCGCTGGCTGCTCGCCAGCGGCCGGTCGATGGTGGATGATTCCAAACAGACGGTGGGCGCTGTGGTCGCCATGCATGACATCACGGAGCGCCGAAACGCCGAAGCGGCGCTCCGGGAAAGCCAGGCGCTCTTTCGCGATTTCATGGACCATACCTCGGCGCTGGCCTTCATCCGCGACGAGGCCGGCGCGCTGCAATACGCCAACCAGGCATACGAGCGGTTCTTCGGTCAGTCACTCACCGAGCTGAAGGGAGCGGCGCTCACCGCGCTGCTGCCCGCGGAGACGGCGGACCGGATTCGCCTGCTCTACAACCAGGTGCTGCTGGACGGGCAGCCGATGCGAGTGCGGGAGACCATTCCGGACCCCGAGGGACGCCCGCACCTGCTCGAGTTCTCGCTCTTTCGGATCGCAGGTCCCACCGGTGAGTGGTTTGTGGGCGGCGTGGCGCTGGACGTCTCCGAGCAGAGCCTCCTGGAAGAGCAATTACGCCAGTCCCAGAAAATGGAGGCCCTCGGCCTGCTTGCGGGCGGCATCGCGCACGACTTCAACAACGTCCTCGCGGTGATCAACGGCTACAGCGACCTGCTGCTGCTGCAGCAGGACCTTGGCACCACGGCTCGCTCCTATGTTGGAGAGCTCCGCAAGGCGGGCGAGCGGGCCGCGGGCCTCACTCGCCAGCTCCTGGCGATGTCCCGCCGGCAGATCCTCAACCCGCGATTGCTGGATCTGAACGGGATCATCCATGAGATGAGCGGGATGCTCCGGCGGCTGATCGGGGAGGACATCACCATCGCCATCACCGCCGACCCGCACCCGGGCATGGTGCGAGCGGACCCGGGCCAGATTGAGCAGGTGCTCCTCAATCTCGCCGTGAATGCCCGGGACGCGATGCCTTCCGGCGGGCGGCTCACGATTGAGACCCGCACTCTGCAGGTCGATCCCGGTCCGGTGAGCCAACATCCGGGCCTGGAGCCCGGGAGCTACGTGGTGCTTGCGCTGAGCGATACGGGCCATGGAATGGAGCCGGAAGTCCAGCAGCGAATTTTCGAGCCGTTCTTCACCACCAAAGAGGCCGGCCGGGGCACCGGGCTGGGGCTCGCCACCGTCTTCGGCATCGTGAAGCAGTCCGGCGGGCATATCACCGTGCACAGCGAGCCGGAGCGGGGGACCTCGTTCAGTATCTACCTTCCGCAGGTAAACGATGCGGAAAACCCCGGCGGGAAGGAATCGCGGGGCGTCCCGTGCGCATCCAGCAGCGCCAGCATTCTCGTGGTGGAAGATGACCCGCAGTTACGCTCTCTGATCGTGAGGATGCTCCACGACTGCGGTCATCGGGTAGTCCCGGCTGAATCCGGCGCGGATGCGCTGAGCGTCCTCGCGGCCCGCTCCGGAAAGGTAGACCTGGTCCTTTCGGACGTGGTCATGCCGGCAATGGGCGGGCGGGAGCTGGCCGAGCAGATTCGCCGGCGCTGGCCGACCGTCAAAATCCTGTTCATGTCGGGGCACACGGATGACGAGGTGATGCGCCGGGGAGTATTGACCGCCGAGATGGACTTCATCTCCAAGCCATTCCAGCTTGCTGAGCTGACGCGCTCCGTCCAGGAGGTTTTGGGCCGGGATCCGGCTCCGTAAGCCGGCTCGGCCTTGGGGTGGAGGCGCGGCCCGCCGTGGGGGCCTCCATGCGTCGCGCCACCCGTCGCGCCGGAAGCGCCCGTCCCGTTTTCGGTCAGCCGGCGCGCGATACCCGCCCTCTCTTCCCGCCCTCCACACGGCCTTCGAGGTGAGCGGGAAGTCCCTGCCGTCCCATCGATGCTCCGGCCTGCGCGGGGTGGTCCCGCGACTGAGACAGGCCCCGGCAGGACATCCACGCACGGAGAGAAAACTGCGTCGTGGCTTGACGCACGGCTCTGTTGCCGCGCGGTCCCGTTGACGCACGGCTCCGTTGCCGAGCGGACGGGAAGGAAGGTGGAGAGATGTCCAGCAGGGATGAACAGGCCTACGCGCTCCTGGCGGAGCAGCTTGCGGAGCGCGGTGTCGACGTGGAAGCGGTCAAGCGGTCGCTCAAGGAGCAGCGCATCGAGACACCTTCCTGGGGCTACGCGGACTCCGGCACCCGCTTCGGAGTCTTCCGGCAGCCGGGCGCCGCGATTACCATGGCCGAAAAACTCGCGGATGCCGGGCAGGTGCACCGCTTCACCGGGATCGCGCCCAGCGTGGCCGTTCACGTGCTCTGGGATCTCCCGGATGCCGCATCCGTGAAGTCGGTGCCCGCGCTGGCGGAGGAGCAGGGGGTCCGCATCGGCTCCATCAACCCGAATCTGTTCCAGGACCGGGAATACTGGATGGGCAGCTTCGGCAACCGAGACCGCGGCATCCGCCAGAGGGCGATCCGCCACTGCCTGGACTCGGTGGAGATCGGCAAGCAGCTCCGGTCCGAGGTCCTCTCGCTCTGGTTCGCCGACGGGACGGACTATCCGGGCCAGAGCGACATCCGCGACCGAAAGCGGTGGTTTGAGGAGTCGCTGTCGGAAGTCTACGGCGCCCTGCCGGATGCCATGACGCTGCTGGTGGAATACAAGCCGTTCGAGCCGGGCCTCTACCACACGGATATCGCCGACTGGGGAATGAGCTACGTCTTCTGCAAGAAGCTGGGCGATCGAGCCCGCGTGCTGGTGGACCTGGGCCATCACCTGCCGGGAACCAATATCGAGCACCTCGTGGCGTTCCTGCTGGACGAGCGAATGCTCGGCGGCTTCCACTTCAACAACCGGAAGTACGCGGACGACGACGTGATGGTGGGGTCCATCAATCCCTACGAGTTCTTCCTGATCTACAATGAGCTCGTCAAGGAGGAGCAGCAGCCCCAGGGCAACCCGCGGGTGGAGTACATGGTCGACCAGGGATTCAACACGAAGAAGAAGATCCCGGGAATGATCCAGACCGTACTGATGATTCAGTCCACCTACGCCCGGGCACTCTGCGTGGACCGGCGGAGGCTCGCGGAAGCGGCCGGCAACGACGACGTCGTGGGCGCTGAACAGTGCCTGCACGACGCCTACCACACGGACGTCGAGCCGCTGCTCCGGCGGGTACGCGCGGAGGTGAACGTGCCCACGGAGCCGCTGCGCGCCTACTTCGCCAGCGGCTACCAGGAGCGGATTGAGCACGAGCGCGGCATCCGCGCCGGCGCGGGCGGGCTCGGACAGTAACCCGAGGCGGCGCCGGGCGGGCGCGGCTGCAGACCGCACCCGGGCTGTTCGCTCTTCGGAGGCTTCCGGGCTTCCTTCACGCCGGAACGGCGACCGGCGGGGCTACCAGCCTCCCTCGGGGGTGAAGGTCCGGCGCAGCGGCTCGCCGGGCGGCCCCTCGTAGAGCGCCAACTGGTAGCGGTGGAAATAATAGAGGCTCGCCTGCCGG
The DNA here is from genome assembly GCA_964416225.1 of uncultured bacterium. GTDB lineage: Bacteria > Armatimonadota > SYMT01 > SYMT01 > SYMT01 > CAYQDT01. The sequence continues at coordinate 682 of CAYQDT010000155.1, read as the reverse complement.
TACTGCTCCGCGTAGCCGGGATCTTCCGGTCCGCCGCCGCGGCGCGCGACGCGTCCCGCGTGCTCCTCCGCCAGGAGCAGCGGATTGCGGGAAACGTGGTGGGCGCTGATGTAGAGGTACGGGTTCGCGCGCACCAGCACGTAGAGCCGCTCCCGCGCCATCAGCAACTCCACGAAGCCGGGGTTGTCCGAGCGAAGGGTCTGCGCGAGATCGCCCGGGTCGTAGAACGGCGCACGATCCGCAGGATGCACGTGAAACGTTCCGACGAAGCGCCCTCCCTCGATAAAAGCACTGTAGTGGCTCTGGGACGTGAGGTCGTGCGGGAAATGGAGCCGGCCATCCCGCAGCACCACGGGAAATCCGGTCTCCGTGCCCGCGGGAGCGGCGTGGAAGACCCGCAGGAACAACTCAGCGTGCTCCCGGACATCGAGCGTCTCCGGAAGCCGCTTCGGATGCCGGCGGGTGGGGTCGTCGGCGGCACGCATGAGCCATTGGACGGTGGGGGAGTGCGTCAGGATCGACACGGGGCGGTTCTCCGTTGAGCTCTGTCTTCAGGCTCGTCTTCACGTGAGCGGGGCGAGGACCCCCGGTGCCGCTTTGCCGGTCAACAGCCGTCCCCGCCTTGCAGAGCTCGCGTCACCAGCTCCGCCGCGCCGGCGGCCAGCGCGATCCCATCGCCCTC
>CAYQDT010000154.1:0-7507 GCA_964416225.1 uncultured bacterium | reverse complement strand
CTCGGTCACCAGCATCCCGCCGTCCTCGGCGACGGCGTGGACCATCGCGTGGAGCGTCTGTACGCCGGCCAGGGCCCGGCGGAGATCCGGCGGGGGAGGCTGGCGCCGGGCCGCCGCAATACCCGGTTTCCACTTTTCTCCGGGGGTGATCTCCGAGACGAGGATGTGCGGCTGAGGACCGATCTCCGGGATGAGCCGGCCCTTGACGGTGACGATCTGGTGCCGATCCAGACGCTCGAAGAGCTGCCGCACTTCATTTGATGCCGGGATCAGAGAGAAGTCGAAGCTGTTGAAGAAGTCACGCGGGTTTCGCCAGGTGAAAACGTAGGTTCCCTGCCCGTGATTCGCGCCATGCATGGTCCCGTGCAGCCCGCCCGACTCCAGCTGTGGCTCAAGCGCGTCCAGGGTGATGGAGCGGGGGCGCGGTGACGCGCCGCCCCGCTGCGGCCGTCCGGCGTCCCGGGCTCCGGCAACGCCGGAGGCGGCCGCCAGAAGCAGCCCGGCAATGACGAGCCATCCTCGAAGTCGGCTCGGGCTCCGCACCGCGCGAATCGGCGCGGACCGCGGCGCTGTCCCATCATTCTTCTTCACGACCCGGCACCTCCTCGCCCGATCCCCGCGCGGGTAGGCTCTCCACCGGACCCGGGCCGTCCGCCGCGAGCGGCTCGAGCGGGTCCGACGTCCACCCACTCGCCCTATATACCACCGCTCACGTCAGCGTTACCCGAAGGTTTTTCAGGCCGCGCAGCGTGAAATTCTCGCGCCATTCGGGGAGTGGCCCGGCGAGGCGGAGCCCCGGAAAACGGCGCAGCAGCGTCCCGATGGCCACCTCTCCTTCCAGCCGCGCAAGGGCTGCGCCGAGGCAGAAGTGGGCGCCGTGCCCGAACGAAAGGTGCCGGTTCTCGCGGCGGAGAAGGTCCAGACGGTGCGGATCCGGGAACTGCGCCGGGTCCCGATTGGCGGCGCCAAGACCAATGGCGATCACCTGTCCGGCGGGCACGGGATGGCCGCCGATCTCCACCTCTTCCAGCGCCACCCGGCCGGTCCACTGCACGGGGCTGTCCCACCGCAGTAGCTCTTCGACGGCAGCCGGCAGGTGCTCCGGATGCTCACGCAGCAGCGCATACTGCTGCGGGTGCTGGAGCAGCGCGAGGAGGCCGTTTCCGATCAGGTTCGTGGTGGTCTCGTGGCCGGCCGCCAGGAGGAGTATGGCGTTGGCCAGCAGCTCGTCCGCGTCCAGGTGGTCGCCCTCCTGCTCCGCCGCAATCAGCCCGGTGAGGATGTTGTCCGCGGGGCGGGCGCGCTGCTCCCGGATGCACCGCTCGAAGAACCGCCGCAGGCCGATCATTCCCCGGGCGCCGCGGAGAAGAACGACCCATCGCGGCCGGGTGCTCCCGCCGATGAAGAGCGCCAGATCGTCCGACCAGAGCCTGATCCGCGCGTGGTTTTCCAGGCGAGAGCCCAGCATCTCCGCGATGACCATCACCGGGAGCCACGCCGCGAACCGCTCAATCAGGTCCACCGGCGTCGTTCGCTCCAGGCGGTCCAACAGCTCGTCCGCAAGGTGCTGAACCCGCGCCCGCATTCCCTCCACCGCGCGCGGCGTGAACGCCCGGTTGGCGAGTGATCGCAGGCGCGTGTGATCCGGCGGATCGGAAAACAGGATCTGGCGGGAGAGGATCCGGGTCACGGGACGGGCCAGTCGCCGGACCAGAGCGGGTAGCGGCAGCCCGCCTTCCGCCACACCGCGTGACGAGAGCCGCGGATGCTTGAGCGCCGCAACCGCGTCCGCGTACCGGGTCAGCAGGAGCTCGCCGGAATAGGGGTCCAGGTACACCGGCTGCTCGCGCCGGAGGCGTTCGTAGACGGGATACGGAGCCTGGAGCATGCTCCGGGTGAAGATCCGCGCCGCGCCGCCAGCCTTTTTGCCATCCCCACCGATCATCCCATCCGCTCCGATCTCGCGTGCTGCCGCCGATTCCGCCCGTGGCAGGCAGCAGCTCCTTTCGGGGAGGCAGCAAGCCGCGGCCCGTCACGGGTTCGGGGGGTCCGTGCCGCCGGCGTCTTCTCCCCGGAGGGCGCCGGAGGCGGCACGACGCTTGGCGGCGAGAAGACGGCCGGTGCTGGAGGGGATGGGCCCCGGCTCCGGCACGGCGGGGACGGCCTCTTCCACCGCGGCAGCAGGCCGGGATGCGGCCCCGGCGGCCGGCCGGGATGAGCCGGTGGGCGCCGACGGCTTCAGGTCGTGCACAGCCGGAGCCGTGGCGCTGCGTGTCCCCGCGCGCTCGCGGGCCGCCCGGAGCCGGCCCATCCCGGCCTCGACCGGCACCGGGGAGCTGCTGGGAAACAGGCGACCGGTGACCGGCAGGAGCAACGCGCCGAGCGCGGCCCGCAGCTCAGGACGGGAGAGCGTGACCCGGCCCAGACCGACGTCCACCGGCAGCAGCAGCACGCCGGCCAGGAGGAAGAGCTGCCACAGCTCCTGCGGCGCGGGGTGGCCGGGCCCCGCCGGGCGGAAGAAGCGGGGAAGCATGCCGGAGTGAATACCGGGACCGAGGGAGGGCCAGCGCTGACCGCCCGTTCGCTCCGCGATCTGCAGCAAAAGAGCCGTATTGGATTCCAGCGCTCGCAACTCGGGAGAGTAGGGGACCGCCGCGCCCGTGGTGCTCAGTGCTCCGCCATGAGAGAGGGTGACCAGGTACTGGCCGCACGCCGCGGCCGAGAAGCGCCCCTCATAGCGGCCCGGGCCCGTCTGGTTGAGGCGCATCGGCTGTCCGCCGTCCGGGCCCGCAACACGGCCGGTTATATCCAGGTTGTTGGCGAATTCGCCGGTGGGGGTTCGCGCCTCCACCGTCACCCGCCCGTCATCCGCTTCGATCCGGACGGAAGGTCTGAGGCCGCTCTCTCCGCCGGGCCGCACGGTCTGCCGCGCCACCTGTGCCCAGAAGCGGCTGAAATAGTCGCCCGCCGCAAGCCACGGAGCCGCCCAGCGGTTTCGCGCGTCCGTGGTGACCACCGCCGACCGGCCGAGCCCGTACTGCCAGGCGGCCAGCACCGGATCGCCGCGGCGGGAGCGGAGCGACACGTCGACACCCGGAGCCGCTTTCGCGGTGGTGGCAACATACCCGAGCAGCGGCGGGGCCGCGGGGAGGCCGCGCAGGAGCGGGCTCCCCGGTTCGACGACCGGCGTAAACGGCTCCTCCACCAGCGCGGCGCGGGAGATGAGCCGGGCTTCGCGATCGAAGATGGCGGGGAGGGCCTCTCCCTGGGCCGCCGCATAATAGCGCCCGCCCCCGCGGCGCGCCAGGCGCGTCAAAAGGGCCGCATCCGCATCCTGCCCCACTCCCACCGTTGAGAGGGTGATCCGCAGCCGCGCGAACTCCCGAGCGATGCCGTCCCAATCGCCCGGGGTGGAGCGTCCATCCGTGAGGAGCAGGACGTGCTTCACGGACGCATGGCTGTGCCGCAGGGCTGCTTCCGCTTCCTCCAGCGCCGGATACATGCTGGTCCCCCCGAGCGGCCCGATGCTCTCGATGCCCCGCCGCGCCTCTCCGCCGTCCCCGCGCCGGTTGAGTGGCGCCACCCACTCGGGGGTACTGTCGAACGCCACCACGCCGACCTGGTCGTCCGGGCGAAGGGCCTCCACGGCGGCTTCCGCCGCGGACTGGGCGAACTGCAGCTTCACCCCGCTTCCGAGCCGCTCCGCCATACTTCCGGAGCGGTCCAGCACGAGCACCAGCGCCACTTCCGCCTCTTCGCGCCGGCGCTGCGCCTCCATGCGCACCGGCAGCAGTTCTTCCACGGGGGTTCCGTGCCAGCCGCCCGCGGTGAGACTGTTTTCGCCGCCCACCATCATGCAGCCGATGCCGAGATCCCGTACTCCGCTCTGCAGGAGGCGCATCGCCGCCGCGGAGAGCTGATCCGCCCGCACATTGTCGAGAATGACCGAGTCATAGCCTTGCAGCGCCGCGAGCGAGGAAGGCATCCCGAGCGGCCCGCGGCGGTCCACCTCCAGGAAGTGGCCCCGCAGGACCTGTTCCAGAAAGGCGCCGTCCCCGGGCGTCCCCTCGAGGAGCAGCAGCTTCGGCGTACCGGCCACATGCGTGAAGCCGAGCGCGCGGTTGTTTTCCGGAAGGGTGTCTTCCGGCGCTTCAAGCAGGGCCTCCCAGGTATGGAAGCCCGGCCGAGTGAGCGTCTCATTGAAGGTCACGGCGAGCGGGCCGGGCCGGAGCACCACCCTCTTCTCGCCGACGAGGGCGCCGTCGAGCAGGAGCCGGACTGTAGCCCCCGTCGACACGGTGCTCCGCGCGATCACCCGGACCTCAAGCGGCTCTCCCCGGTGTGCCGACTCGGGCGCCGCGAGACTCTCCAGCAAGGCCTCCCGCCGGTAGTGGTAGGCAACGGGCACCACGTCCACCTGAACACCGCTCGCCGCCAGGCTCTCCGCCTCTTCCGCGGCGTGCCCGGAGGTCTCGTTCCCGTCCGAGAGCACGACGAGGCGCCGCTGCTTCTGCTCCGGCAGCGCGGCGGACCCGAGCCGCAGCGCGGCGCCCAGGTCGGTCCCATCCGGATCAACGCGGCTGTGAATCCTGCCCGCCCATCCGGCCGCGGAGGGCTCCGTCTCCAGCTGCGGCTCGCGGCCGAAGATCAGGACCCCCGCCTCCGCGTTCGCCGGAAGGGCGGCGGTCGCCCGCCGTACCAGATCCACCTCCCGCCGCTGCGCCTCCGGCGCAACGCTGCCGGAGCGGTCGAGGAGAAACAGAACGCTCAGCGCACGGGAGGGGAAGGCCGCCGTCGGCCCGGCCAGAGCGGTGACCCCGCAGAGCAGGAGGAGCAGGCGCGCGACCAGAGCGGCCCGCGCCCGGCCCGCGTCGAGCCCCGCCAGACTGTGACGCTGCAGAGCCACCGTCCCCACCAGGAGCGGGAGCAGCAGGAGCAGGTACCAGCCGTGGGTGAATGCGAGCGTCGGCATCGGCGGAAGTATGCGCGGAGGGCTACGCGTGATTGTACGCGACTGCGGGCGCGAAGTCTCACCGCATCCCCGGAATCGTTCTGAAGACCCGTTCAACGGAGAGGGACGCCGTTCCGCCAGCTCGTCCGGGGCAGGTCGGCGATCTGCGCGACCGGCGGGAACGCGCGCCGCGACCGGTTCGCCGGCTCGCGCCCGGGGAGCGGTGCGCCGCGCCGGAGCCCCGGCGGGCATCCGCTCGGCGACCGCTTCGGTTAGAGCGGCGTCCACGCGGGTAAGAGCCGGCGAAAGCGCACCGCGGAGCAGGTCTCGGTGCGGGGAGACACGCGGAATGACGGCGCACGGTCGACAGCGCGCGGAGCACCGGGAGTCATTGCTCCTTGGGTACGGGCTGGTCGCCCTGTTAGCACTCGGCCTCGGATGGATCGGGCGAATGGATGAGCGGCGCTCGGTCGGCGGGCCGGGGCTGCCGGCCTCTCCGCGCCGCGATGAGCGCGCAGCGCCGGCGGTGGTGTCGGACGCGGATGCCTCCGGGGCGGCTCTCATCGACAAGGAAGAGTGGCTCGTTTGGGGAGTTTCCTACCTCGGCTTCGCACTCCTCGGCCCGCTAATTCTCCTCCTGCTGGTGTTGTGCCAGATACGGCAGCCCGTGGTCGCCCTGGCGGCCGTGCCGGCCCTTTTCGCCGGCGGCGGGATCATCAGCTACTCCGTCATCCGCCGCTGGAACGCTCTCTCTGGGGATCGCGGCCGTCCCCGCTCCGGCGATGGGCAGCGTTCCTGAAGGACCGCCGGGCACCCGATTGCGAGACCACACCGGGCCGCCGGACCCGGGCGGAATTCCACTGCGGGGGAGAATAGCGCTTACCGCTCCGCAAGCCGGGTTGCTTCGGTCATCTCCGTCCACTGACGCCCCGGGGTGCCGGGTATAGGATTGCAAACCGGACATCGCTGCTCGAATGGCAGCGCGGAGTTTGGTCGAGGCGCGATGGAGTCCCGCGGCATCCCGCGCCGCAGCGCGGGTACGAAAGCAGCGGCGCCGACGAGGAGGCAGGCGACGATGACCATCAGATCGACTCGACGCCACAGCGACACGGGCTCCGGTCACAACGGCCGGGCCGACCAGGCACTGCTCCAGATCCAGCCGCCACCCGGCTCGCCAGCTCCGGACCAGGGGGGCGCCGCCGCGGTGGACGTCCGGGCCCTCGGCGCGGCGCTCCGTGCCAGCCTGGAAGGCGAGACGCGCTTCACGGACGGGGACCGCGCCCTGTATGCCACGGACGCCTCCAACTACCGCCAACCGCCGATCGGCGTGGTGCTTCCCCGAACGGTGGAGGACGTGGTGCGCACCGTGGCGCTGGCCCGCCGGTTCCGAGCGCCGATCCTGGGACGCGGCGGCGGGACGAGCATCGGCGGGCAGTGCTGCAACACCGCGGTCCTGCTGGACTTTTCCAAGTACCTGAACCAAATCCTGGAGATCGACGCCGAGCGCCGGGTCGCCCGCGTCCAGCCCGGGTGCGTGCTGGACCACCTCCGCGCGGAAGCCGCCAAACACGGGCTGACCTTCGGCCCCGACCCGGCGACGCACCAGTGGTGCACGCTCGGCGGGATGGTCGGCAACAATTCGTGCGGCGTCCACTCGGTCATGGCGCGGTTCGCCGGCCAGGGCGCGCGCACCGCCGACAACATCCAGGAGCTGGAGATCCTCACCTACGATGGCCTGCGGATGCGCGTGGGACCCACCAGCGAGGAGGCGCTGGAGGCGATCATTCGCGAAGGCGGACGCCGGGGCGAGATCTACGCGCGGCTGAAGGCCCTCCGCGACCGGTACGCCGATCAGATCCGAAAGCGCTTCCCCCGCATCCCGCGCCGCGTCTCCGGCTATAACCTCGACGAGCTGCTCCCAGAAAACGGCTTCAACGTGGCGCGGGCGCTGGTCGGAACCGAGAGCACGTGCGTCATCGTGCTGGAAGCGACCGTGAACCTGATCCCGAACCCGAAGGCCCGGTCACTGCTGGTCCTGGGTTATCCGGACGTCTTCCATGCCGCGGATCACATCGGCGACGTGCTGCCGCTCGAGCCGATCGGCCTGGAGGGCCTGGACCGGTCATTCGTGGACGACCTCAAAAGGAAGGGCCTGGACCTGGATGACATTCGGCTGCTCCCGGAGGGGGAGGGCTGGCTGCTGGTAGAGTTCGGCGGCGACACTAAGGAAGACGCCGACCGGAAGGCCCGTTCGCTGATGGAGCAGCTGAAGGGCCGGCCGGACGCCCCGTCCATGAAGCTCTTCGACGATCCGAAGGAAGAGGCGATGGTCTGGGAGGTCCGCGACAACGGCCTGGGAGCCACCGCGCACGTGCCGGGCGAACGGGAAAACTGGGAAGGCTGGGAAGACTCCGCCGTGCCGCCGGAGAAGACCGGCGCGTACCTCCGCGACCTGCAGAAGCTGCTTGACAAGTACCAGTACGTGACCTCGCTCTACGGCCACTTCGGCGATGGCTGCGTCCACTGCCGCATGGACTGGGACCTGAAGACCGCGGA
>CAYQDT010000153.1:0-7517 GCA_964416225.1 uncultured bacterium | reverse complement strand
GCCAGATTTCATGCGCCGCGGCGAGGGGCAGCAGGCCCGCGGCGCCCTGCAGCAGGGCGCGCCGGTTCAGGCGAGAATCCCGGTTGTCAACACTCATCGGGGGCAATACGTCCTTTCCGAACCCACCGCTCGGCTTGCCACGGCCCGACAGCCGGCAGCGGTCCAGTAGAGCGGTCGACGGGAGCGGCGGTTCTCTCCGTTGATGTATCTCATCGAGCCGCCCGCCGCATCCCCCGTATCCGGCCGTGGGCAGGACTTCGTCGCCCTCCGGGCGAACAAAGGGCGGCTCGCGGCCCGTATTACCCGGTCGAAGAGCTGTTCAGAGGGATAACATCACCCTGTCTCACCGCGGTCCGCCGCGGTCGCCGCGGTTACTGCGGTTCTGGAAGCGCCATGGTTCCCCTGGAAGCGAGTTATAAGCACTGCATCGACTGGACCAGGAAGCAGGCGCGTAACTTCTACTACTCTTTTTACGCCCTGCCCGCACCCAAGCACGCTGCGATGTGCGCGATCTATGCGTTCATGCGGGAGTCCGACGATATCTCGGACGGCGCGGGGTCGGACGCCGCAGGCGTAGACGGCGGGGGCTCGGGCCGGAGGGCGCGGATGGAGCGCTGGCGCGCGGCGCTCGATCGGGCTCTCGACGGCGACTACGGGGACAGCCCGATCCTGCCCGCTTTTCATGACGCCGTCAAACGGTACGCCATCCCCGCGCGCTACTTTCACGAGCTGATCGACGGTACCGTGATGGACCTCGACCCGCGCCGCTACGACCGATTCGAGGATACCTACCGCTACTGCTACCACGTGGCGTCGGTGGTCGGCCTCGTCTGCATCCACGTTTTCGGCTTTCGAGACCGGCGCGCCCTGGAGCTCGCCGAGGCGAACGGGATCGCGTTTCAGCTCACCAACATTCTCCGCGACCTCCAGGAGGATGCGCGGATGGGACGGGTGTACCTGCCGCAAGAAGACCTGGTGCGGTTCGGCTATTCGGAGGCGGAGCTGCGGAACGGCGTGAACAACGCCTCTTTTCAGGAGCTGATGCGGTTCCAGGTGGACCGGGCCCGCGAGTACTACCACCGCGCGGCTCCGCTGGAGGATCTGGTGGACCCTGACAGCCGCGAGTGCCTGAAGGCGATGCGGCTGATCTACCGCGGGATCCTGGACCAGATCGTCGCGCAGGGCTACGATGTCTTCACGCGGCGCGCTCGGGTGCCGACGTGGCGTAAGGTCCTGATCGCGACGGGAGCGTGGTGGCAGTCCCGGCAGTACCGGAGGGAAGGGCTATCAAGCGCGTAGTGGTGATCGGAGCGGGGCTGTCCGGACTATCCGCGGCTTCCGCGCTGACGGAGCGGGGGTTCGCCGTCCACCTCCTGGAGCGGAAGTCGATCCCCGGAGGCCGGGCTTCTTCGTATGACGCGCAGGAGACCGGAGAAACCGTCGACAACTGCCAGCACATCCTGATGCGCTGCTGCACGAATCTCTGGCAGTTCTATGGGCAGGCGGGCGTGCAGGACCGGATCCGCTGGATCAACCGCCTGCAGTTTCTGGAGCCGAATGGCCGCCGCTCCGTGCTGGGCGGGAGCCGGCTGCCCGCGCCGTTCCACCTGATGCCCTCCTTCTTCCGGCTCCGGTTCCTCGGCCCGGCGGACAAGTGGGCCGTGGCGAACGGGCTGATGGGGATGCTCCGGAGCCCGGGCCCGAAGGGTGTCGCGCCGATGATGGAGTGGCTCCGCGCCACCCGCCAGACGCCGCGGGCCATCGAGCGCTTCTGGCGGCCGATTCTGGTGAGCGCGCTGAACGAGGAGCCGGAGCGGTGCAGCGCGCGCTATGCCTTCCAGATCTTTCGCCAGGGCTTCCTGGCCCATCCGGAAGCCTACGTGATGGGTGTGCCCCGGGTCCCGCTGCGGGAGCTGTATGACCCCTGCGTGGACGCCGTGCGGAAGCGTGGAGGCGACGTCCGCTTGCGCAGCGGGGTGAAGGGCCTGCGGATCGGGAACGGACGGATCACCGGCGTGGCGCTGGCGGACGGCGAGCTGCCGGCGGACTACGTGGTGAGCGCGGTGCCGTTTGACGGCGTGAACGAGCTCCTCCCGGACGGCTGGTCCGCCGATCCCTTCTTCCAGCGCTGGCGCGGGATGGAGGTCTCCCCGATCAGCGGCGTGCACCTCTGGTGGGACCGTCCGGTCACCGATCTGGAGCATGTCGCGCTGCTGGACCGCCAGGTGCAGTGGATGTTCAACAAGTCTCAGGACTTTGCGCGGGGCGAGGGCGGAACCTATATGGGACTCGTGGTGAGCGCCAGCCGCGACTGGCTCCGGCTGCCCCGCCGGGAGATCCTGGAGATCGCGGAGCAGGAGGTGCGCGCCTCTTTCCCGGGCACCCGGGGAGCTTCCGTCGTCAAGTCTGCGGTGATCAAGGAAGCCAAAGCAACCTATTCCGCGGTGCCCGGCGTCGACGCGCTTCGTCCTCCCGCCGAGACGCCGATCCCGAACCTCTTCCTGGCCGGCGATTGGGTGCAGAACGGCTGGCCCGCGACGATGGAAGCGGCGGTTCGCAGCGGCTACGGCGCCGTCGAGCGGATTCTCGCGGCGGAAGGGCGGCCGGAGCGAGTGATGGCCCCGGATCTTCCCTGGCAGGCGCGGATCGGGCGGTCCGCGTGACGCCTGCGCGAGACCGGCCCGCTACCGTGCCGGCCTTCCTCTCCATACGCCTCTTCTCAATACGCCTCTTCCCTGGATGGCGCGCCTCCGTTCGGAGCTGGGCGAGATGATGATCCTTCGTGCCGCAGGAGTGGTTCTCGCAAGCGCGGCCGCCTACGCGGCCCTACTGGCCCCCGCCCGCTACTACGGCGGCGCGATTCCCATTCCCCTTGGGGGTCTGGTCGTCACGGTCCTCGCCGTAGCGCTGCCCGGAGCCGGCACGGCGCTGCTGGCTCGGCGGTGGAGGCTGTCCCGCCCCAGTCTCCTTGCGCTGGCCGGCTACTGCATGGGTTCCGGCGCCGTCACCAGCGTGCTGATGGGGGGCGGGGAGCCCGCCGCGCGCTACGTCCTGGCGGGTCTGGCGCACGCCGCCACCGCGACGGTCCTCATGCCGGCCGAGGGAGGGGGATTCATCCCGTTCTGGGGCAACCTGCTCTGGGTGGCCATTGCCTTCCTCTTCGCGCAGGAGGGCGTCTCGGCCGCCCGGAAAAACCCCTCCGCCAACGGCATGTAAGAAATCCGTCCCTGCAGCCTTTCCTGCAGGGCTCTCCGGCACGGGCATCTAACGTCTCGGTGGCTCTCCGAGGCTCGTCCGGTCGCCCCCGCCGCCGCCGCTCCCGGTCTCGAGCCCCATGCTGACGAGGCCTGTTGATGCTCCTCCCGCGAATCGCACTTCGCCGCTGCCCGCCCTCCCCACGTTTTCCCGCACTGCTGGCGGGCGGCCTGCTCCTGGCCGGATGCCACCCGGCCGTGATCACCACGTCCGCCCACCTGGAGAACGCCACGGCCGGCCGGCTGGCGGCGGAGGGATTCGGCTCCCATGCTCGCCCGGCCGCGGTGGTGAGTCGCGGGGAAAAAGCGGCGCTCGCCGAGGCGTACGCCGGCAAAGAGACGCCGAATCCGCGGCAGTGGACGCCCCTCCAAGCGCTCACCCCGGTCGCCTCCGGCGAAGGGCTGGTGGTCTGTGAACCGGTGAGCCGCGGCACCGACGGAGCGACGGCCGATTTCGGCGCGGGGTGCTCGCAGTGGCTGGCACTGGCGGTGGGCGGGATGCCGCAGCTGGGGAAGACTCCGCTCCTCACCACGGTAGGCCGCGTGCGCACGGAGCTGGGGAAGAAGGACCTGCGCCTGGAGCCGGCCGATGCCGCTCGCCTGGCGGCCACCGCCGGGGCGACGCGGGTGCTCACGGGAGAGGTGACCGGCGACGCCCGCCGCTGCACCCTCACGTACCAGCTCTACGACGCGGCCACGGGCAAGGTGGTGGGCGCGCCGCTGCGGGTGGAGGGAGCCCCTGCCGACGTCATCGCGCGGCTGCCGGAGACGGCCAGGCAGCTCGCGGCGGTCGCGGGTGTGGAGCAGGCGGGCGCCCCGGCGCCGGTGGGCCTGGCGCCGGACGAGCTCTCGCTGCTGGCGCGGCTGATGTACCGCTCGCCGGATCGGGGAGAAGTGGAGCGGCTGGAGCGCCTCGCCCCACGGTGCGCGCTGGCGGGACTGCTGCTGTTCGACAGCGGCTTTGCCCGGGACCCGGCCGCCGTGGTGAAGCGGTTGATGGAGCAGGCGGGCGACAACCCGCTGATCCTGGGCCACGTGGAGCACGAGAGCGCCGCCGCCCTGGCACCGTACCGGGAGCGGGTGGCGGCGGAGCTGAAGCGGTTTCCGCGCTGCTACGCGCTCGCGCACGCCAACGTGTGGTTGGACCGGGCTCTCGAGCGGCCCAACGCGGAGCGCGCCGCGGCGGAACTGGGTGTGCGCGCCGCCCCGCGGAACCCGGAAGCCTGGCTCTCCCTCGGCTGGACCACCTCATCCGTGGCGGACACGGTGCGGCGCGGCCGGGTGTACGACGCGATGGATCCCGGCGAACAGCGGCTGGTGGAGCGGATCTACACGGAATGGCTGCGCGCCGTGCAGCGGGCCTGCGAGCTGGATCCCCTCTACGGCCACGCGTGGCTTCGCCTGGCCGAGGCGGGAACGTTCGCGGGGCAGAACGGGCCGGCGACGGATGCCCTGTGGAAAGCAGTGGAGCTCTCCCCCGAAAAGTCCGAGGCGCTGGAATGGGGGCTGCAGATGTTCCAGCCGAAATGGATGGACGACCGCGAGAACCTCCAGCGCGTGGCCGATGCCGCCGTGAAGGCGCCCTACGCCACGCAGCGTCCGGCCCTGGACGTGGCCAAGGCTCTCCAGGGGGCGGGCCTGCCGGCACAGGCGTTGGCGCTCCGGCGCCGGGTCATCGATGAGTGTACGGCCACGCGCAAGCGGGAGCCGGAAAACCTGGACGCGCGGTATTTCCTGGGGGTGGCGCTCTGGGAGAAGGGCGATCTCCGCGAAGCGGCGGTGGAGCTGCAGCCGCTGGCCCGGGAGCATCCGGAGAACCTCAAGCTCCTGGCGGAAGTGGGAGACCTGATGGAGCAGCTCGGGCGGACGGGCACCGCCATCCAGTACTTCCGGGAGCTGGTCCGCCGGGACCCTAAGAACTCTTACGCGCACGCTTCGCTGAGCTGGGATCTGAAGCACGAAGGGAAGCTGGACGAGGCGGAGCGGGAAGCACGCGAGTCCGCCCGCCTGGACCCGAAGCTGACCCTGCCGCTCGTCGCCCTCGGGGAAATGGCGGAGATCCGGAAGAAGTACGCGGACGCGGCCCGCTATTACCGGCAGGTGCTGCGCCTCGATGCCACCGACGTCCGCACCGAGGTGCGCCTGGCGGTGGCGCTGGGTGAGCAGAAGCAGTATGGGGAAGCGGAGCGCCACTGCGAGCGGGCGATCGGGATGGCGCCCGAGGACGAGCGGGCCATGGCGCAGCTCGGTTACCTGTACGCTGTCTCCGGCAAGTCCGCGGCGGCCGTGAAGGTCTGCCGGAGGGCACTGGAGCTGAACCCGAATGATGTCGGAACCCGCGAGAATCTCGGCGAAGCGCTCTGCGACGCGGGCCGGAAGGCGGAAGGGTGCGCGGAGCTGGAACGCGTCGCCGCCTCGGGAGAGCCTCGCGCGGCGGCGGAGGCCCGGAAGGCGCTGGTCAAGTACCGCAAGTAGGCCGCATCGGGCAGTCCATCCATGCCGGTGAGCCGTCTCTCGTCTCCCACACGGGCAGGAACCCGCCTTCCCGGCCGCGGAAACAACTCCTGACCCGGTCTGCCGCCGGTGGCGGACCTGAGATGCCGGGATGGGGGATGGGCGATGGCGCGACTGTGGGGCCGGGAGTGGACGCGGGAGGAGCTGGAGCAGCGGGTGGGTGATATCACCCAGATCGGCGGGGTGCGGCTGATCGAGCTGGCGGACGGCAAGGAGCGGGGCGTGCGCGCGGCGCAGTTCCGCACCGGGACCGGGCTGGCGTTCACCGTGCTCATTGATCGCGGGATGGACATCTCCCACGCGGAGTGGTGCGGGCGGGCCATGAGCTGGCGCTCGATGACGGAGGACGCCCACCCGATGTATTTCGAGCGGGAAGGGCTGGGCTGGGTCCGGACCTTCTACGGCGGCCTGCTGGTGACGTGCGGACTGAGCTGGGCCGGCGCGCCGGTGCATGACGCGCAGGCGGGGCCGGAGCGCCTCGGCCCGCGGGAGCTCGGGCTGCACGGCCGGATCTCCCATACCCCCGCGAAGAACGTCTACGCGGACGGCGCCTGGGAGGGGAACGAGTACCGGATGTGGCTGCGTGGGCGGTGCCAGGAGGGCCTCGTCTTCGGCGAGAACCTGGTGCTGGAGCGCGAGATCCGCACCACTCTCGGCAGCAACCGGATCTCGGTCCGGGACCGGGTGGAGAACGCGGGCTATGACCGGGTGGAGCACATGCTGCTCTACCACATCAACATCGGCTTTCCGGCGGTAGACGCCGCCGCGGAGCTCCTGGCGCCGTCGCGGGCGGTGACGCCGCGGGACGCCGCCGCGGAAAAGGGGCAGGAGCGGGCGGCGCTCCTGGACGCCCCGACGCCGGGCTACCACGAGAAGGCGTACTTCCACGATCTCGCGGCGGCCGCTGACGGAACCACCGGCACGGCGGTCGTGAACCGGGCGCTCGGGTTCGGCGTGTACGTGAAGTTCAATCGGAACGAGCTGCCGTGGTACACGCAGTGGAAGATGATGGGGCAGCGAAACTTCGTGGTCGGGATGGAGCCCGCCAACTGCCTTCCGCTGGGGCGTGTGACGGAGCGTAAAGCGGGCCGCCTGCAGTACCTGAACCCGCGTGAGACGCGCGAGTACACGCTGGAGCTCGGCGCGCTCACTTCGGCCGAAGAGATCGAGCGGTTCGAGGCGGAGGTACGGGCCTGGAGGGACTAGCTCGAGTTTTTCCACCACGGAACCGGGTAGCCACGGAGACGAGAGGGGAAGTGCCAGAAGGAGCCGCTCCGGCGCCGCTCCGGCGCCGCTGCGGCACCGGAGCGGCTCCTCGGGTGGTGATGGTCCTCACTCGCGGCCTGCGGACGGCTACTTCGGGACCTTCTTCAGGACCTCTTCGGTCAGGTCATTTCCGCCGAAGAGGACGGCGCGGCGGTCATAGATGACCGGGACCTTCTCCTCCCGGGCCACTTTCTCCACCAGTTTCAGCAGCTCGTCCTGGACCTGCGCGGTGAGCTCGGTGTCCATCCGCTGAAGCTGCTCCCGCCGCGTGGTCTCCTCGCGGGCCAGGCTCCGGAGGGTCTCGTTCCGCATCGTGTTCAGATCCGCGATGCGCTTCGTCTCCGCGGCGGTGGGCTTTGCCTTCTGGCTCAGGTCAGTGAGCTCCTTTTCCGAGTCCGCGGACTTCTTCAGGATCGCCTCCAGGCGGGCCTTCTCGGCGGCGGAGGCGGCGGGCTTGAACTTGATCTCCACGGCTTCCTTGCG
>CAYQDT010000152.1:0-7531 GCA_964416225.1 uncultured bacterium | reverse complement strand
AGCTTGTTTCAGCCGATTACTTTGCGAGCATCTCCAGGGCAGCCTTTTCCACTTCTGGAAACGACTGCTGGTCGATATTCACGAAGTTGCCGACCACCGTGTGGCGGTTGTAGAGGAGAACCGTATTACGCGCTTCCGGATTGACCTTATAAGCCTGGAAGTCCGCGGCGCCGGGGCCGCCGGGCAGGAAGGTCATGGGAATGGTGATCTTCTCCTCGGACGCGAGCTTCTGGATGGCGTCCTTCACCTCCGGGCCGGACGTGAACACCACGAACGAGCGTAGGTTCCTGGTTTTATTGGCGGAGGCGAGCTTCTGCATGGAGGCTACCAGACCGGTAGCCTTGCTCGGGTCGTCCTTGACGAAGGCCATGACGACGGGAGCGTTGCCGTTCACTCAGACGTAGCAGAGTTGCTTGCCCTTATTGGGTCCCGAAACGTCCACCACGTCGAAGGGGGTCATGCCGCCGCCGGGCTGGTGGCTGGACTGGATCTTGTCCGCCGCCAGCGCCGAAGCGGCCATCAGGCCGGCCGCTGCCAGCGCGAGGCTGAAGTTCATCGATCGTCCTCCTGTCCGGGCGCAGACCCGGATGAGTGCGGGGACCGCTGCCCTCGGATGTGGGAGTGCCCCTCAAAGTTACGATACTGACGGGCGGGATCGCTGTCACTATCGAATTTTTTGCGTGGGGTATCGACGGATCCAATGGGCCGATAAAGCCAGCGCCTGCCCGGAAAGAAAGCGGGGAGGCGGGCCCCGGCGCTCACTGCGCTCCCGGCAGCGGATGGGGCGGAGAGAGCCGGGTGCCTGAACCTCAGATCAGAGGAGCTCGCTGATCGCGCTGCCGTCCTGGGCGATGCGAATCGGACGTCCCTGCGGCGTGCGATAGGCCTTTCCCGGATCAATTCCCAGTCCTTCGAACAGCGTGAAGGCAATGTCCTCCGGATGTATTGGCCGCTCGGCCGGCTCCTCGCCCTTGCCATCCGACTTTCCGACGGCCCTGCCTCCCTTCAGCCCGCCGCCGGCAACCACGGCCGACATGACTTTCGGCCAGTGGTCGCGGCCGCCGTTCATGTTCACCTTGGGAGTGCGGCCGAATTCGCCCATCCAGATCACCATGGTCTCGTTCAGCATGCCGCGGTCCTTCAGGTCGGCCAGCAGGGTGCTGAACGCGGAGTCCAGCTCCGGGAGCCGCTGGTTGCGCAGGGCGCCGAAGATTCCACCGTGATTGTCCCATCCGCCGCGGCTGATCGTTACGAACCGCACGCCGCTCTCGATGAGGCGGCGCGCCAGCAGGCATCCCTGCCCCAGCGTGTTGCGACCGTAGCGGCTGCGGAGGGCATCGGGCTCCTGCCGGAGGTCAAACGCCTTGCGAGTGGTGGGAGAGGTGATCAGGTCGTAGGCACGGCTGTAGAAGTTGTCCACGCCGGTGACGGGATCGTCCGCCTTTCCGGTTCGGACCAGGCTGTCCGCGGAAGCCAGGAACTCACGCCGCCGGCCGAGACGGCCATCGTCCACGCCGCCGGGCAGCACCACGTCGCGAACCTGATAGTTGCCGCTGCCCGGGTCTCCGGCCGCAAAGGGGCTGCCTTCCGCCCCCAGGTAGCCGGCCGCCGCGTAGCCTTCCACGTTGGGGATGGCCACGTACGGCGGAAGGCTCCTCTGCCAGCCCATCTCCCGCGCGACCACCGAGCCGTAGCCCGGATACTCGAACCCGGGAACCTGGCGGTAGCCGGTGAGCATGTAGGTGGTCCCCCGCTCGTGCGCGCCCTCGGGGTGGGTCACGGAGCGCAGCACGCTGTAGAGACTTCCCTGGGCGGCCAGTTTCGGCAAGTACTGGCTCACCTGGAAATCGGCGTTCTTTGCTGCCGCGGCGCCGAACTCGCCCCGGTACTCCCGCGGCGCGTCCGGCTTGGGGTCGAACGTATCGATGTGGCTCGGCCCGCCGCTCATCCAGAGGATGATCGCCGCCTTGGCCCTCGCCGCGGCCGGGGCCGCTGCTTCCGCCTCGAGCTGGAGCAGCTCCGGCAGCGTCATGCCCGCCAGGCCGAGGCTCCCCACTTTCAAAACATCGCGTCGTGTGACGCCGTCGCACGTCCGATAGCGGCTCATGGCAAGCTCCTCTCGCTGCGGTCAGCGGGTTCCGGGAAGCCGCTGACTATCCGCCCGACTCGCGGCGTCCGCCGCGCGGGATCCTCTCGTTTCTCTCGGCCGCCGAGCATCCCTCTCCGTTCTGCCGCCGCGGGGCTACCCCCCCGTCGCACGGCACGGGGGTCAGTGGTTGAACATGAACTCCCGTGTATTCAGCAGTCCCCACATCAGGTCTTCCGCGCCCTCTTTGGGGGAGGGCGCCGCGGTAAGGAGCTTCAAGGCAGCCGCCTGCTCCCGGGGGGTGGGCGGGCGGCAGAGGGCGGCCAGGTAAAACTCGTCGATGATTGCCTGCGGTGCCTTTTGCTCCCGAACTGCCCGGGCCACTCGCCCGGAGGGATTGGTGATGCGGTCATTCACCACGCCGCCATTGACCAGGCTCAGGATCATGGAGACGTTCGTCTCCTCGGAGCGCTCGCACTCACAGGCGGTCTCCCGTTTGGCCCGTCCGAACAGGTCCAGGAACGGATTGAAGATCTGGTTATCCGGAACGCTGACCGCTCGCCGCTGTCCGTACCGGCCGAACTGCTCCGGCACATCGGTGGCGGCGGCGACGGCGTCGAGAAGGACCTCCGCAATGAGCCGGCGCGGCAGTGCGTGAGACGCATAGAGCCGGTCATCCCCATTCGCCTTCACCGGCATGGACGACGCCTGGTAAGTCCGGGAGAGCAGGATATCCCGCATGAGAGCCTTGAGACTGAACCGGTACTGGACCAGCTTCTCGCCGAGCGCATCGAGCAGCTTTTCGTTGGACGCCGGATTCGTCACGCGCAGGTCGTCCACGGGCTGCACGATGCCCCGCCCAAAGAAGTCGTTCCAGATCCGGTTGGCAATGCTGCGCTTGAACCATGGATTCTGCGGGGATGTGATCCACTGCGCCAGCACTTCCCGCCGATCATCATCCGGACCGAACGCGGCGACGTCTCCGCCGAGAAAGCGCGCCGGAATGACGGCGTCCGGCCGGCTCCGGTCGCGGCGCGGATGGTAGACCTCGCCGTCCGTCGCGGCATAGAAGATGCGCTCGTCCTGGCCGGGTCCATTCTTCAGGCGCGTCCGCGCGAAGAAAGCGGCCAGCCCATAATAGTCGAGCTGCGACCACGCCTCGAAGGGGTGGTTGTGGCACCGCGCGCAGTCGAGGCGGATCCCGAGGAAAGCCTGGCTCGCGGCGCTCCCCATCAGCAGCGGGTAATCTCCGCCGAAATCGCCGGTGTTGAACCAGTTCACGGGACCGCTGCGGAAGCTGCTGCCGCTTGCGGTCAGCAGTTCCCGCGCCATCTGGTCCCATGGCTTGTCATCCCGAACGCTGTCATGGATCCAGCGGTAGTAGACCTCCAGACCCTTCCCGCGTTTGACACCGCTGTTGTTCCGGAACAGGTCGCTCCACTTCAGGGACCAGTAGTCAACATATTCCGGCCGGCCCAGCAGCGCGTCCACGAGCCGGGTCCGCTTGTTCGGATCCCGGTCGGCCAGGAATGCGCGGACCTCCTCGACGGAGGGGGTGATGCCGCACGTGTCGATGGAGGCCCGACGGATGAACTCGGCGTCTCCACAGGTGGGAGACGGCGGGATCCGCACCTCCTGCAGCTTTTCCAGGACGAGCTGGTCGATGTAATTGACCGGCTGGAAGCCGGCGTAGCTGCCGGCGGGCAGGCGGGCGCGCGGCACGCGAAGTCGGACCACTCCCACACCGCCCAGGTAGCGGATCGTGATCGAGGTCTCGCCCGCCTTCTTTGCCGTGACCGTGCCGTCATCGTCCACGTCGGCCACCTGGTCGTCATTGCTGGCAAACCGCGCGTACTCCGTAACGTCCTGCGTGGTACCGTCATCCCGGACCGCCATCACGATCAGCGGCTGCTTCTGCCCGGGCTGGTCCAGCGTCCACTCCGTCGGATAGATCTCCACGCCCTTCAGGCGGGGGTCGAACTCCGGCTGCTTCGGTGCGCCGGAGCGGAGCCATTCCAGGAGCCGCTTGTAGAAGGCGCTGCTTTCCTTGAAGCGCATGCCCCCGCCGTGCGGAACCTGCATCGTCGGCTTTTGCAGGAGCAAACTCCGGCTGGCGGCCTGCAGGTTGATTCGCAAGCCGCCCCGGTCCTTCGTTACCTGCTCGTAGTCGTAATCCGGCTCGTAGCCGAACAGGGACAGCTTGAACCCGCCGCGGCCCGCGGGGGAGCCGTGGCAGCCGCCGCCGTTACAGCCTTGCTTGGTGAAAATCGGCACAATTTCATTCGCAAAGCTCCACTGGGGCTGCTGCAGGATGTCCTGAACCGTGACGCTCATCGCGGCGCGCCGGCCCGCCACGGTGGCAACCAGCTTCCCCTTGCCGTCCAGCTTGCCGACGACCCGTCCTCCCTGAACCGCAAACTCCCCGTCGCCGGAGCGGGTGAACTGCGCGCGGGCGGTCAGGTCTCGAACCCGGCCGTCTCCAAACGTGCCGACTACCATGAAACGCTGTGACGTCCCGCGCCCGGAGAGCACCACCCGGGGCGGCAGCACCTGAATACCCGTGAGCACCGCGGGCACCGCCGGCGCACTCGGGGCCGTGCTCCGGGGCGAAGCCGCCAGGCACTGCCGTGGGCAGACAGCCGGCATGAGGATGAGCAGGGCGGTCCAGCAGCAGAGTCGGCCAGCGGCGTTCATCCAGCCCTCCTAACCGGGCGCGAAGCAGTGTTGGTACGCCGCGGACACTCACCGCGGCGGGGAGACGGTGATCCAGAGCCGTCGAGACTGCTCGTACGGCTGCGCACCGGCCATCCCCTTGCAGGTGAGGAACACATCGAAGTAGGTGCCGAGCGGCGTGTTCGGAGCCGCGGAGAGTTCCACCGGCGTCGAATCCTTACCGTTCTTCACCGGATCGACGTGAACCGTGAGGCCGGGGATCTCCGGGACGGCGGCGAGACGCACGGCCACTTCCCCGTGCTGCCCCTCGCGGCGCCGCAGCACGAGATTGAACCGGGCGCTCCCGTTTTGCGCCACCGCGATGCTGTCGACGGAAACGGGACCGGGATTGCCGTCCTCCTTGGTGCCCGGTTGCTCGGCGATGACCGAGAACCCCGGCTCCGGCGGGCGGATCGTCAAAGCGTAAAAGTATTGAGGCCCGCCCCCGGTCTTGAGGTTGTTCCGGACGAAGACCACGTATTCTTCCGTCCCGGGCAGGGTCACTTCCATCCGCGAGTCCGGCCCGCCGCTTCCGTCATCGTCCCGCGCAATCACGGCGCCGCTCCTGGTGGTGAGCGTCAGGAAAGTGTCAACCGGGCTTCCGAGCCGCTGCGCCATGACCTCCAGCACCAGGTGCTGCCCCGCCTGTCCCTCGAAGCGGAAGGCGTCCACGTCGCCGGGACGGTCGAACTTGCCGCAGCAGGTCACGGGCGTGATGACCGGCGTTCCGTCCTGGAACCGGTCGTTCGGCTCGACCTCGGTGGCCACCGGAAACGGGGTCGAAAGCAGGGGAATCACGTTGCTCGTGCCGGTGGAAGCGGCGTAACGGAACTCCTGCGCCCCCAGTCCCACCAGGTTGACGAAGCTCCGCACCTCCGTATCGCCCGCGGCGTTCAGGTTGAAGCCGTAGACGGTCGAGACCTGCCGCTGCCCGCGCTGCGCGGCGGGCGGATAGACGGCCGTCACCACCGGCTGGCGGCCCACGGTGAGGCAGTAGCGGAAATCGCCCCGCCCGCGGTGCTCGGTATCCCGCACCGTCACGTAGTAGGTGCCATCCGCCGTGAATGCGTAGGAAAGCTGCGCGTCCAGCGCCGCCGAGTCATCGTCACACGCGAGCTCGCGGCCGGCTGCGTCGCGGAGCTGGAGGAACGAGTCGAGGTAGAGCTGCCCAGCATTCGGCCGCTGCGGAGGGCTGAAGCGCCGGAAGCCATCCACCGAGAACGTGATCCGGTCGCCTTTCCTGGCTGTGAAGGAGAAGCAGTCCTCGTCTCCGTCCGAGCCGACCGTCCCGCTCACGCACGTCGGAACGGTGATCGGATTAGCCTGGCGGAGCGAGTTGTTGGGCTCCTTCTCGTCAACGATAGGGTACGGCGCCACAAACAGATACTGGGGGTTCGTGACGCCCGAGGCGCTCACCACTCGGAGCTCGTGGAGCCCCGGAGGTGCGTCGGCCGGAACCGTCAGGTGGGCGAGGAGCTGGCCGTCCCCGCCTTCCCGTACCGCTGCCTTCAGACCCCGGTCCGTGGGCGCAAGCAGACCCGGCGAGGCCGAATAGCGGCAGAGCACCTGCCGGCCGCCGCCCAGACCGGTGCCGCGCAGCGTGAGATCCGCCGTGCCGCCGCGCTCCGCCACCGGTGGCAGAATCTCCGTCAACTGCGGCGCCGTGGGAACGTGGCCCTGAGCCCGGACGCCGAGCGCTCCCAGCGCGCCAACCGGCAGAAGCAGGATGAAGAGGACGCGGGGCATCATAAACCGGGTGGAGACGGCTGAAGGCGCCACGGAACGGCCCGCCTCTCTACTGTTATGCATCCTTCGGTCGGAATTCAGGCATTTTGCAGGGCTTCAATGGCCTTTGTTCGCCTAAATCGTTGCAGCATTCGAGTCAAAACTCCTCCGAACCCGCCGAATCCCGGTCCATTGCGGCGCCCACCACATTCTACTGGTGCCCGGCGGGGTGCGTGCGATACGATGAGACGAGGTTCGCGCGGTTGCGGCGTGCGAAGGTCGACCGCGGTTCGAGACGTCCAACTGCGGGTACAACGGCGCGCGGTGCCGCCTCACCGCGAGTAAGCACCAGACCAGCAGCGTCGCCGGCGTTCGGAGTTCGAACCGGGCCGGCCCGCGCTCCAACCATTCCGGGAGAGCAGAGTGGCCGGTGTCCTGACGCCCGAGCTTCATAGCGCCGGACTGGAGCTGCCGGAGCGTGCCGCCGTCATCCGCGCGGCCCTGCCCGAAGACCGGGCCGAGGCGTGGCGGCTTCAGCGGGAGGCATTCCAGCTCTCGGGAGACGCTCCACCGGCACATCCCGGCACGAATGATGAGCTCCGCGTGCTGACCGACGGCCACCGGCTCCGCTCCTGTTTGACGCTGATTCACGCCTCGCTCTGGATCCGCGGCGCGCGGGTGTCGATGGGCGGCGTCCGCCATGTGGCCACCGACCCGGACTCCCAGAACCAGGGCCACGCCAGCGCACTCCTGCGGGACACGCTGCGGCACCTGCGCGAGCAGCGCGTGACGACCTCCATCCTCTTTCCGTTCTCCTTCCGGTATTACCGCAAGTTCGGCTATGAGCTGGCGGGCAACCACGTCCAGTTCTGGTGCCGGCCAAATTGTATTCCCGCCTATGCCGAACGCCGGCACTGCCGCCCCGCCGTCGAAGCGGACGCCGCGTCGCTGGCGGAGTTCCACGCGCGGGTCACGGGCCGGGGCGCCTGCGCCCTCCACCGGGATCAG
>CAYQDT010000151.1:0-7536 GCA_964416225.1 uncultured bacterium | reverse complement strand
CCCGTGCCGCTTCCGGAACCGAAACCGTCACTTCCGTGAAGCTGACTCGCGTGTCCGCAGCCTCCGTGCAGAGAACCGGAAGGAGGTGCGTGCCGGGAATCACCTGCAGGCAGCCGTTCTCTTCGTCACAGGCATCGAGCGCCAGCCAGGCGGCCATGCAGGTCCCCGGCTCCGCGCGCAGGTAGAACTGGTCCTGGTGCAGGGCCTGCCCGCGAGCACCCGCCGGCTTGAAGTAGAGCATGGTCTGCACGGCGTACGGCTCGCGGCGCAGCAGTTCGATCATGCACGCCCGGAGGCGGGGGTCGAGCAGCCATCGGCGGCTCATCTCGTCCCAGCGGTGCATGTGGATCATGCGGGGAAACCGCTTCAGGGGGTCGCTGCAGCCGATCTCCACACCGGCGGTGTCTCCGGGATAGGCGCCCGCGGCGCGGAGCGCCATATAGTGCTCGCGCAGCCGCTCCACTTCCTCCGAGCCGAACAGGCCCGGAACCTGCAAAAAGCCATCCCGGCCATACGCTGCAGTCTGCTCCGCAGTCAGCATGCACTCCTCGTTTCCACGCCTGCCGCCGGGCGGCTGCCCCGGCAGTGCTCCGGCAGCGCGCCGTCACGGTAAGCTCCGCCGGTTCCCCGCCGGATTCCTTTGGGCGGCGGCACGCAACGGAGTTAGGATATAGGGGCTTTGATACCCGGTTTCCGGGTCCGGGAAAGGATGAGACGCAAATGGCGGACTATGGGCGCAAGCTGGCTCCGGGACAGATTACGGGAGACCTCTCCGTCACCGAGCTGGTCGACCACTATCTGCTCGCGTACAACGCGGCACGCCTGCGCGAGGCGTGTCAGCTGTACGCGCGGGAGATCCTCCAGCCGGACGTCACCGTGGGCGTCACGCTCTCCGGCGCGCTCACTCCCACCGGGCTGGGCACGGGCGCTCTGGTTCCGCTCATCCGGGCCGGCTTTATCGATTGGATCGTGAGCACCGGCGCCAATCTGTATCACGACCTGCATCGCTCGCTCGGGTTCGACCTGCACGTCTCAACCCCCTTCGTGGACGACGTGCAGCTCCGGGAGCAGCGTCTCATCCGGATCTACGACATCCTGTTCGACGAGGACGTCCTGTTCAAGACGGACGATTTCGTGGCGACCGCGATCCAGGGGCCCGAGTTCCAGCGGCGCATGGGGACCGCGGAGTTCCACTACCTGCTGGGGAAGTACCTGGCGGAGCGGGAGCGGGTGCTGCAGGTGCCGCACCAATCACTCCTCGCGGCCGCGTATGAGGCCGGGGTCCCGGTCTACACCTCCAGCCCCGGCGACTCGAGCATCGGCATGACGGTCGCCGCGCGCCGCCTTCAGGGCAACCTCCTCTCGTTGGACCCGGAGCAGGATGTCAACGAGACCGCGGCCCTGGTCTATCAGGCCAAGAGCAGCGGGGGACGCAGCGCGGTCATGATCTTCGGGGGCGGCAGCCCGAAGAACTTCATCCTGCAAACGGAGCCGCAGATCCAGCAGATCATGGGAATCCCGGAGGCCGGTCACGACTTTTACGTGCAGATCACGGACGCCCGCCCCGACACGGGCGGCCTTTCCGGCGCGACGCCGAGCGAGGCGGTGACCTGGGGAAAGGTCGATCCCGGGCAGCTTCCCAGTACGGTGGTCTGCTACCTGGACAGCACGGTCGCCATTCCGATCCTCACGTCGTACGCCCTCGCCACCGCGCCGCGGCGGCAGCCAAAGCGCCTCTTCGAACGCCGCGTGGAGCTGCTCCAGGCGCTGGAAGCCGCCTTCCGGCAGCACGACCCGCAGCGCACCGCCGGGTAGTCCCCGGCGGGACGGGCTCGCGGCATCGGCGCGGAGAGCCCGGAACCACGGGAAGCCGACCCGGGGCGGTATTGGGCCTGCTCTCTGCCCGGGTCCGCGCGGCTCCGACCCACTGCATGCCCGGGCCGAATCCGGCATGTGCGCTCGGTCTCCTACAGTGTCTGGCCGTCTTCTCTCCGTTCCGGAATAGAGCGGGCCCGCGTTCCAACCGAAACTCCATACGGGAGCTCGTCGGGCTCCTCGAAGATGACAGGCACAACAGCTCGCCCCGCGCCGAGCGGGAGCGAAAAAAGCACAGGGAGGCGACCTTGCGAAACGGGGCTAGGTTCGGTTGGAGCGCGTGTGCGGGGGTGGCGATCAGCCTCGCCGTTCTTTCGGCGGGAGTGGGGGAGCGTGCAACCGCGCAGCGTCTACCCCTGTTCCAGAGCGCCTCGCGGTTGCCGTTTCCGATCCGCGCGCGGGTCGAAACCATGGCGGCTTCGCTGGCGCGAGAGCGCGTGCGTGGACCGGTGCGCGTCAATCAGCGGGAGATGGACGTGGAGGTGGACGCGCCCCAGCCGTTGCCGGAATCCGAGATGTTCCTCCGCGGCTATCCGCAGCAAAAGGTCGTCCCGTCGCCGGTTCCGGCGGACCGGCCGCGAGTGGCGCCCCGGAGCGCGCCGCCGCCCGCTCAGAGTCTGGACACCATCGGCTACACCCAGTACTACCCGCCGGACGACGCCTTCGCGGCCGGTCCGGATTACCTGGTAAGCTCCGCGAACTCCTCGCTGCAGATCCGTACCCGGGCCGGCGATCTGGTCAGTGAAATCACGCTGGGAAACTTTTTTCCGCAGGACACCACCGGCTTCCTCTTCGATCCGCGCCTCTCCTATGACCCGGTGACCGGCCATTTCATCCTGGCTCTGGTCGGCCAGGACTCCACCACCAACAGCTCCACGCTGGCGCTGGCCGTCTCCGCAACGTCCGACCCGACGGGAAGCTGGAACCGATATGTGATTCCCATCGGCCGCGGCGGAAACCCCGCGACGGACTGGGGCGACTATCCCACCCTGGGCTATGACGGGACCGCCATCTACGTCTGTACGAACATGTTCCGCTTCCGCGACAACAGCCTCACCGGGGTGCGGCTGATCACGGTGGATAAACAGGCGGCAATCTCGGGCGGGACCCTGCAACCCGTCTTCGTGGATAATCCGGTTCTGCCGACTCCCCCCTTTGTCGCGAATCAGGTCGCATTCGGGCTGCGGCCCGTTGAAGCTCTCAGCGCGCTCTCCAACGGCTACCTGGTCGCCAACGGCGGCAACTTCGGCATCGCCCTGTACCGGATCAGCAACCCGCTGACCTCGCCCCAGCTCACGGCCACCTGGCTCGACACCACCGATCTGAATGCGCCCGGCAACTCTCCACAGCCCGGTGATAGCGGACCCCTCGCCGGCGGTGATACCCGACTCCAGAAGAGCACCTACCGGGACGGCGTGCTCTGGACCTGCGCCGGAACGGCGCCGTCCCAGGGCGGCTCCGGGACCGTGACGTTCTACCGGATCAATCCGGCGGCACCGGTCGAGTTCACCGCAGCGACGATCGCCGACCCGCAGCTCGCATTCACCTTCCCCTCCATCGCGCCGGATGCAAGCGGGAACGCGGTGGCGGTGTTCCAGGGCTCCGGCGCCGGCAGCCTCCCCGGAATCTACCACGCACTGTATGACGGGCAGAGCGGCGCGTTCAGCGTGCCGGCGCTGACGGTCCAGGGAAGCTCTTCCTATGCGCACCTCACCAATGGCGTGAGCCGCTGGGGCGACTACACGGACGCGGCTCCCGATCCCGCGGACGGGGGCTCGGTGTGGGTCCAGGGCGCCATCGCGAACTCCACCACCGCCTGGCAGCTGCACGCCGCGCGCATCCCGAGCTCCGCTTCCGGCTCGCAGCCGCCGCTAACCCCCTCCGGGTTCGCCGCGAGCGCCCTCACGGCCACCTCCGCGCACCTTTCCTGGCAGGTCAAAGGGACGCCGGACAGCCTCCTCGTGGAGCGGAAGAGCGGCACGTCGACTTCGTTCAGCCCGGTGCAGACGCTTTCGAGCAGCGCCAGCGCCTGGGACGATTCGGGCCTCAGCCCCAGCACCGCCTACACCTACCGGATGCGGGCGGCGCAGGGGACTCTCTTTTCGGCCTACACCCCCCCGGTTAGCATCACCACCCCGGCCGGCCTGACGGGCTTCACGCTGAAGCAGGGCACGGTCAAGGCCGGCAGGGCGCTGGCGGGGAGCGTCGGCATCAGCGCCCCGGCGCCCGCCGGCGGGCTCCGCGTCACCCTCACCAGCAGCAGCCCCTCCGTGGCCTCGGTGCCCGCCTTCGTCACCATCCCGGCACGGAAGACGAGCGCCCCCGTGAAGGTGACCACGCGCAAAAAGACGCCGGGAACCGTGACCCTCCAGGCGGCGCTGAACGGCGTCTCCCTGTCGACGAGCCTGCAGGTCGCGCCGTAGCACCGGGCCGCGCGGGCCCATGATCCGACGGCACGAAAAGGCCGGGCACCGATCACCGGCGCCCGGCCTTTTCACAGCCGGCAAGGCCTCCCGCCCGGCCCGCCCGACCTTGCCGCGAAGAAGCGGGTCCGACGCCGAAACCGCGCGAAGCGGGCCCGCGTTCTTTCCACCGGTTGACGATCCACAAGGGGAGACCGATGGCGGGCTGCCTGCTGGAAGCGGTGCTGGATATTCTTTTTCGAGCCGCGGTGTGGTTGGCGCTGCTGCCCATCGCGCTCGTGCTGACCACGCCGTTCATCCTGGTGCGGGGTCTCTACGGGCCGAAGCGGTACTGGACGAACGTCAGCAACGACTACGAGCGGGTGCTTGCCTGGTGGCTCAACGTCGCTCCGCGGTGGTTCATCGCGTAGATCAAGGAGCTACCCGGCCGCCCCGTGATCCATTCCGGGCCGTTTATCCGGACCGGCGCGCTCGCGGCGCCGGATGCCTCTCCACCAACGAGGATGGCGAGCGTGACCGGCGCGAATGAGGAGCGCCGCGGCCACCGCGCGGGCGAGCTCCGAAAACGGGCGGCGGTTCGCGGCAACGACGCTGTGGGGAAGCGTGCCGGACCGGCGACCGAGCCCCTCTTGCGAGCCCCGGCGCCATCCGGCAGCGGCGGCTACCGGCCCCGGCGCAGCGTGTAGAGCAGCACGGGAGCGAGCAGGAGGGTGAAGAACGGGCTCACCACCAGCCCTCCGATGACCGCGATGGCCAGCGGCTGCTGCATCTCCGCCCCCGAGCCCACCCCAAATACCAGCGGCAGGAGCGTGAGCACGGCGATGGTGGCGGTCATGAAAACG
The DNA here is from genome assembly GCA_964416225.1 of uncultured bacterium. Lineage (GTDB taxonomy): Bacteria > Armatimonadota > SYMT01 > SYMT01 > SYMT01 > CAYQDT01. The sequence continues at coordinate 2,396 of CAYQDT010000151.1, read as the reverse complement.
GGTCGGAGCCGCTGCCGGCCCGCCGCCGCGATCGCGTCCGCCAGGGGCAGGCCGGCCTCTTGGTGACCCCGGATGGTGTCCATCAGCACGATGCCGTTCGTGAGGACCATCCCGAAGATCATGATCGCGCCGGTGAGCGAGCTGGCGTTCAGAAAGGTGCCGGTCAGCTTCAGCGCGCCGATCACGCCAACCAGGGCGAACGCGCCGGCGAGCACCAGCGCCGTCGGCTCGCCGAACCGGTTGTATTGGAAGAGGGTCACCAGGAAAACGAGGAAGAGGCCCAACCCGAACACCGAAAAGAGGCTCTCAAAGGAGGCCTTCTGCGTGGCCCAGAGGCCGCCGTACTGGATCGTGTAGCCGGGGGGCAGCTTCACTTCCCGGGCCACTCGCTCCTGGACTTCCCGGTTCGCGCTACCCAGGTCCCGCCCGTTCAGGGAAGCGGTGACGATCGCCACCGGCTTCTGGTTCTCACGCATCACCTCGTAGACGCCGGGATTCTCGGTGAAGTCCGCGATGGCGGAGAGCGGCACCTGCTTGCCGCTCTTGCTGAGGACTTGCAGGTCCCGGATCTGATCCACGGTCCGGTGCAGCGCCTGCGGGTACATGACCCGGACACCGATCACGCGCTCGCCGTCCACCACGCTCGTTTCCGCGCGCCCGTTCATCCCGGCCTCGAGCGAGCGGGCGACGTCGGCCGGCGTGATCCCCAGGATGCCGGCCCGGCGCGGGTCCACGTGGATCGCCAGCTCCGGCCCCGTCAGCGCGGCGCCGTGGACCGACTCCCCGGTTCCCTTCGTCGTCTCGACGATGTGGTTGACTTGCTCCGCGAGCTGCTTCAGCACCTTCGGATCATCCCCGAAGATCTTTGCCTGGATCGGCGTCGGCTCGCCGGCGATGTCGTTGACGCGGTCCGCGATCGGCGTGACCGTCTCCACCTTCACGGCGGGCAGGAGGGCGCCGACCCGCTTCTCGATCTCCTCCATCACTTCCTTGGCGGTACGCTTCCGCTGGGAGCGCGGCTTCAGCTTGACCAGGAAGTCGCCGCGGTTCGGCTCCGTCACGAAGAAGCCCATCTCGGCGCCCGTCCGGCGGGAGTAGGCCTGGACCTCCGGCATCGCCTGGAGCTGATTCTCGATCACCCGCGCCTGGCGGTCCGTCACGGCGAGCGGCGTGCCGCCGGGCAGCATGTAGTCCATCGTGAAGGCGCCCTCGTCCATCTCCGGCATCAACCCGGAGGGGAGCGTCGGCGCCGTCACCGCGGCGAGGAGCGCGAGACCCAGCGCGCCCGCGATCACCGGCAGCGGGTAATCCAGCGCGAGGCGCAGCGCCCGCTCGTAGAACTGGCCGATCGGGCCGCTCTTGCTCTTCGTGTCTTCCGGAGCGCGGCCCCGGACCCGGCCCAGCAGCTTCGAAGTCACCAGCGGCACGAAGGTCACCGCCAGGATCACGGAGATCGCGAGCAGGAGCGTCAGCGTGATGGCGATCGGCGCGAACATTGCGCCGGTGATCTCCGAAAGGAACGCGAGCGGGAGGAATACCGCGACCGTGGTCATACTGGAGCCGATCATCGGCTTCTGGATCTCGGCCGCACCCTCCAGCGCCGCCTCCCGGGCCCCCTTCCCGCTCTCCGCATGGCGGTAGATGTTCTCCAGCGTCACCACCACGTCGTCCACGATCAGGCCGAGGCCCACGGCAAGGCCGCCGAGCGTCATCAGGTTGATCGTCTGGTGACACATCTCCAGCCCGAGGAAGGCGATCAGAACCGTGATCGGCAGGCAGAGCAGCACCACCAGCGTCGATCGCCAGGAGCGGAGAAACAGGAGCAGCACCAGGATCGCCAGCGCCGCACCGATCAGGATCGAGTCCCGCAGGCTCCCGAGGCCCTCGCGGAGGAGGTCCGCCTCGTCATAGTAAGGCTGGATCCGCACGCCCGGCGGCAGGCTTGCCTGGAGAGTGGCGAGGGCGCTCTTCACCCCGTCCGAGACCTGCGTGGTGCTCGCCCCCGGCTGTTTCAGGATGTTGAGGAGCACCGCCTCGTGCCCGTTGGCGGTGGTCAACTGCTCCCGGATCTCTTCCCCCTCGCGCACGGTGGCCACATCCCGCACGCGGAGCGCCTTCCCGCTCTTCGTGGTCAGCACCACGTTCAGGATGTCCTCCGGCCCCTGCACGCGGGAATCGACCAGCACCTGATAGCCCTGGTAGTGGCGCGTGAACCGACCGACGCTCTCCACCACGTTCGTGTCGGCCAGCGCGGTGGAGACCTGGTCCGGCGTCATCCCCGCCGACGCCAGCGCGTCCGGATGGAGGAGCACCTCGTATTCCCGCGCCTGTCCGCCCTGAACATTCACCCGGTAGACGCCCGGGAGGCGGCTCAGGTACGGAGCGAGGTTGAGGTT
>CAYQDT010000150.1:0-7553 GCA_964416225.1 uncultured bacterium | reverse complement strand
CGGTGGGGGCCTTCCGGCGGCTTTCAGCGGCTCTCCTTCCGGAGATCCCGGGCGGTTGTGACCGCGCCCGAATCACGGCAAGCAACCGGGCAACGGGGGGCTCTCTCAGTACCCGACGTTCGGGACAGTTGTGACGGCACTCCCGGGCGAAGCAGATATAATTCCCCTACGCCCGGCAACGTGGCCGGGGCTCACGTCTTCTCATTTGTCAGGCAGAGATGGTGCGGACCAAGAGCTTGCCCTGCACAGTGTTCGATCACGTTGTCTGGTCCATCCAGGCGGCGGATGGCACGCGCCGGCGGGTGGAAATCTCGCTCGGCGAAACGCTGGTGTTGTTCACTTCGCTGGATTCTCTCCACACGTTCCTGGGTGGCTGCCCGGACCGGACCGAGGCCGGGCTGCGCGCCGGCGTCTTCTCCCGAAACCGGAAGGAGTTCGGGATCAAGGCCCGTGAAGCCGCCCGCCAGGGAGTGGTGGGAGCCCTGTTCGATCCCGGGCCGGGAGCCGGTGAGGCCCCGTTCCTTCGGTTCTCGAAGGACGGCCGGTCGTGCTGAGCGACTCTGGGGAAGGGATCACCGTAAGCCACGGGACCTGGTGTCCGCGTGGCCTTTTTTGCCCGAGGCCCGCGCGAATCAGGGGCCACTCTGGCCGGCGAGCCGGGTCCGAATGCCCCGCACCGCCAGCGCCAGTGAGGGATCCGCCTGCATCTCCTTCTCCAGCTTGGAGCAGGCGTAGAGGACAGTGGAGTGCGTCTTGCCGCCGAAAGCGGCGCCGATCTCCATCAGCGACTTCCGGCACATTTCCCGCATCAGGTACATCGCCACCTGTCGGGCCAGGCTGATGTGGCGGTCCCGCCGCGGGCCGGTTAGCTCCATTTCCGTCACCTGAAAGTGCTCGCAGACGGCGCGCTGGATCGCGAGGGCATTGATGCTCACCATCCCGCCCTCCTTGACGAACGCGCCGAGCGCCCGCGCCGCCAGCTCCAGCGTGATCTCACAGCGGCTCAGGGAGGCGAGGGCCAGCATCCGGATCAAGGCCGCTTCCAGCACCCGCACGTTGTCCGTTACCGTCCGCGCGATCTGGAAGACCACCTCCGCCGGGATCTGCGCGCCTTCCAGCTCGGCCCGCTTCTGAAGGATGGCCACCCGCGTTTCCAGCTCCGGCGCCGCGATCTCCACCATCAGCCCGGCCTCGAGGCGGGTGCGAAGGCGGTCCTCCATCAGGCGCAGCTCCCGCGGCGCCCGGTCCGACGCGAGCACCACCTGGCGGTTGGTCAGGTACAGCTCGTTGAACGTGTGGAAGAACTCTTCTTTCGTCCCGGTCTTGTCCGCGATGAACTGGATGTCATCTACCAGCCAGATGTCGACGCTCCGGTAGGCCCGGCGGAACTCCTCCTCCCGGTGCTCCCGCAGGCTGGTCACGAAATGGGAGGTGAAGGTCTCGCCCGACACGTACGCCACCCGCGCACGCGGGTTGCTGGCCCGGATCTGCTGCCCGATTGCCTGCAACAGGTGCGTCTTGCCGAGACCGACCCCCCCGTAGATAAAGAGGGGGTTGAATTCCCGGCCCGGACGCTCGGCGACGGCCGTGGCTGCCGCGTGCGCAAACCGGTTCGACTGGCCCACCACGAAGTTCTGGAACGTGTACTTTTCGTTCAGCGGGATCGGTGCGAAGAGCGAAGAGGGCGCGGGACGCGCCGCTGCGGCCGGCGCCTCCTTCCTGGCTCCCCGCGCCTTCTCCGGCGCGGCGCCGCCCTTATGGACCGTGACCTGAAGCGCGAGGTCCCGCCCCGCCGCATCCGAAGCAGCCCGGGAAAGCGTCCGGGCATACTTCTTCTCGATCCAGGCGCGAGACGTGGCGTTCGGCACGGCCACCGTCAGCGCGCCATCCGCGGCAGAGAGTGGAGCAGCGTCTCCCAACCAGCTTTCCACCGCCTCGTGGCCGAGCTCCCGCTCGGCACGCCTCAGGACCTCCTCCCACAACTGGTGGAGGTCGTCGTCCGGATCGATCTGCAGGCGGAGCTGGTCGTGCATCTAGCGGCGAGGCAAACAAATCGACCCACAACGTGAGCCGGAAGCCGGCGAACCGGATCGGGAAAGAGGGCCCGGACGACCGTCCGGCAGGGGACCGGCGCGGTGCGCACCGGTTGGGCGAATAAGCTGGATTATACGGCGCGAGCCCGCCGGTTACAACGTGAATTCCTGTTTGCCCAACCCCTGTTTTCCGAAGCCGCACGGGCCCGGCCACCCCCTGGTAAGTGGTAGTTCGGAGGTCCTGGAACGGATCGCCTGCCGCGCTCCGAAGCTGCTTCGTGGCAAAACGTGTATCCCCCCGCTGCCCCTTTCGTACACCGCGCATGGGCACCGTGCATGGCGTCGCATGGCGTGGAAGGGAACGGCGCTCGCCGCACCCAAACTGAAGACCGTTGCCGGCTGGAAGGCCGGCTAGCCACCATCGGAGCTTACGCGGTAAGGGAGTGCGGGATGGAGCTGCTGCAAGAGTTGTGCGAGGCGACGGGGATCCCCGGGCGCGAGGAGCGAATCCGGGCGATTGTCCGGCGGGAGCTGGAGCCGCTGGTCGATGAGATCCGCGTCGACCGGATGGGCAACCTGCTCGCCATCCGGAAGGGGAACGCGGGGAAGCGTCTGGCGATCAACGCCCATATGGACGAGATCGGGTTCGTGGTCTCCCATATCGAGGAGGAAGGGTGGCTCCGCCTCGTGCCGCTCGGCGGACACGATCCCCGCAACATGGTGGCGCAGCGCGTTCGCGTGGCCGGCAAACAGGACCTCGCCGGGCTGCTGTACCCCGGCCGGAAGCCGCCGCACCTGCTGGAGCCCGCGGACCGGGATAAGACGGCCAAGATTCCGGAGTACTTTGTCGACCTCGGATTGCCGGCGGACCGCGTGAAGGAGCTGGTTTCCGTTGGGTCTGCGGTGGTAATCCAGCGGGACTTCGCGCGGATCGGGGACGCCGTTAGCTGCAAGGCCATGGATAACCGGCTCTCCGTATACGTGATGATCGAGGCGATGCGCCGCACCCGGGCCGCCGGCTTCGACATCTACGCGGTGGCCACCGTTCAGGAGGAAGTGGGGGTGCGCGGCGCGGAGACGGCCGCCTTCGCCATCGATCCCGACGTGGGGATCGCGCTGGACGTCACCATCGCGGCGGACATCCCCGGGGTGCCCGCGACCGACGCGGTGACGCGCCTGGGCAAGGGTACGGCGATCAAGATTCAGGACTCCTACAGCATCTCCGATCCGCGGCTCGTCGACGTGCTCCGGCAACTGGCGGAAGCACGCGCCATTCCGTATCAGATGGAGATCCTGCCGTTCGGTGGGACGGACGCCGCCGCCATCCAGCGCACCCGCGCCGGAGTGCCCGTGGCCACCATCTCCACGCCCGCGCGCTACGTTCACACCTCCATCGAGATGTGCCACCAGGCCGACATCGAAGGCAGCATCGCGCTGCTGGCCGCCTTTATCGAAGAGGGCCACCAGCACGACTACAGCCACTCCTGAGCCGGCCTTCGGCTCGACCAAAACCCGCACCGGCGACCTGCCCGTGCTCCATTCTTAATGCTATGAAGATCACTAAGATCAATACACACATCGTCGGCAATCCCTGGAAAAACTGGGTCTTCGTGACCGTGGAAACGGACGAGGGCATCACCGGGGTGGGAGAGGGCACCGTCAACTACTTCGGCAAGACCACCGAAGCTGCCGTTCAGGAGCTCGCACCGCACGTGCTCGGCATGGATCCGTTCCAGATCGAGCTGCTCACGCAGAAATTGATCCGGGACGTCTACTCGGACGCGGGGCAGGTGCACCGGAGCGCGGTCTGCGCCATTGAGGTCGCCTGCTGGGACATCGTGGGAAAAGCCCTGAACCAGCCGATCTACAATCTGCTTGGAGGGCGCTGCCACGAGCGGGTGCGGGCTTACGCAAACGGCTGGTATCGCGGTGAGCGAACCCCCGAGATGTTCCACGCGCGCGCGAAGGAAGTGGTCGCGGCGGGATACACCGCGCTGAAGTTCGACCCGTTCGGCGCGGAGTGGCGGATCATGGATCCTTACCAGGAGGACCTCTCCATCGACATCATCGCGGCGGTCCGCGACGCCGTCGGTCCGAAGGTCGATGTGTTGGTGGAGGGTCACTGCCGGTTCAGTCCCTCCATTGCCGTGAAGCTCGCGGAGCGGATGGCGCCGTACCGCCCCACCTGGTTCGAGGAGCCGGTACACCACCAGCACATCGGGGCGCTCATGGAAGTGGCGCGCCGGAGCCCCGTACCAATCGCCACCGGCGAAAGTCTCACCAGCGAGCACCAGTTCGCAGAGCTGCTCCAGTACAACGCCGTGAGCATCCTGCAGCCGGAGATGCATCATCTGGGGGGGCTGCTCCGGACGCGGCAGGTCTGCGGGATGGTGGATGCGTTCTACGGCGTGGTGGCACCCCACAACGCGCAGGGACCCGTCTCCACCGCGATGTGCCTGCAGTTGGCCGCGTGCACGCGCAACTTCTTCATCCAGGAAATCTTCGACGAGTACAACGTCGCCTGGGAAGCGGAGCTTGTCGACTTCTCCACCCGCGTGGTGGACGGTTACATCGACCTGCCGAGCCGCCCGGGGCTGGGGCTGACGCTCAATCTGGAGGAATGCGGCCGGCATCCGTACGAGCGCACGTACTTCCTGCCGCTGTTCAAGGCCGGCTGGGAGCGGCGAGAAAGCACCACGGAGCGGTAGTCAGGCGCGGCGGCAGGCCAGGCAAATCAGGCCCCGGACCGATCGGTCCGGGGCCTGTTCGCTTGTTACTCCCTCTGGAGCTTCCAGCCGCGCTAGATGGGAGGCGGCGGCGGCGGATTCTGATCGCCGCCCGAGGTTCCCGAACCGCCGCCCGACTGCTTCACGCTGGCACTCCTGGAGACCACTCCGGAGTTCGAGCTGACCTGCACCGTGACCACGACGGTGCGAAGCTTCTTCGCCACGTTCGCCCCCACGGGGATCTTTGCGCTATAGACGCCGCTCGCATTGGTGAGGGTCACAGAGCTCGATGACAGATTCGTCTTGGCCGTCACGCCGCCGGTGGGGATCGTTGACCCGTTGGGCGACACGCGAACGATGACGGTTAGCGTGTCACCGTTCGCCTTGAGCAGGCGGGGGCTGAGGGTGAGCGAGGTGATGGTCGGCTTCCGCACCGCAGCGGCGGTGCGACCCGGTACACCGAGCGTGAGCATGGGCACGGTCAGGAGCAGGGCGCCCGCGACCAGACTTGGACTTCTCATAGAGCTGTACTCCAGGGAGCAGCGAGATGCTGTCAGCGTTGCGACCGCCTTTCGACGGTATGGACCTTTCCGTCTGACGCCCGGTGAGGTCCGAAAGATACACGAATACCGGAAAACTCTACAGACTTTCGCCGGATCGGAGTTCCCCGAAACACCATGGGGATCTTACTTCGGCGGCGGTGGAGGGGGCGTGGAGTTGCCGGGATCCATGGCAACCAGCGTAATGAGCTGCTGACCTTCCCCCCTGGATGTGGTGGCGTAGACCACGATGCCGGCATTGTTCGGAGCGAGCTGGACATTGGCCGGAACGGTCACCAACCCCTGATAGACACCACCTTTGCCGCTAAGGGTGACGATCGGCCCCGCGGGTTGACCCGCCGGCTGCGCCTGGGCACGCACCAAGTTGACCTTGGCGCCGGGCTGGCTGACCGAAACCTTGATCTGCACCGTGCCGCCGTTGCCGGACACCGACGCCGGCTTCACGGAGATTTTCCGGATCCGGATCGTGGCCGGGGCCGCATCCACGCCGGATAGCCCGATCCCTGCGGCGGCGGTGGCAAGCGCACCCGCCACCAGGGCGCGCCGTGAAATCAGCTTCAGCATGTTCCTGCCTATCGTTGATCGCAACAAGTCGACATTCTGTTCCGCACGGCCACGACCGTCTCCTCCGTTTCTCTCCGGGTAACCAAGCTGCACGCGCGTGCAGCACTGCGGCTCGCCTCCCTCGCCGGCGGCTCGGGCGTGAATACCGAGCTCTGCTTTCCAGTGCCGGAGGGAAACCGATGTCGGCGCAGCTCCGACAGCCATCCCGGCCCGGTCGCGGTCCCGACTGACTACCAGAGGCCTGGAGCGCGGCCCGAGCGGATGCGCGTGCTCTCACCGGGAAAGCACGCGGCCTTCCGCACGGGGAACAGCCGCGGTATTCGTGGGGGAACAGGGGCCGGAGAACCGCGCGGCGGCGGTACTGAAGGCGCTGGAGAAGTAAGAGGGTGCCGGCGCGGTGAACGGACGAGAGTGGGGCGCGGTGAGGCTGGCGGTTTGCCGAGAGCCTTGTGGAGCGAGCCCCGGCTGTTTTCTTGCAACTCATCGCCGCCGCGGTCCTCGAACGGGGCGAAGGAGATCCTATGTACGCTCGCCGCCTTACCTTGCTCTTACTTCCGGCCGCCCTACTGCTGGCCTATACCGGCCGTGGAACCAGTGCCGCGCCGCACGAGATCCGCTGGAAGAAAACGATCATCGATACCCACTTCCGCTCGGAAGACTGCGCCGTGGCAGACGTCAACCATGATGGGAAGCCGGACATCCTCGCCGGAGACGTCTGGTACGAAGCGCCGGATTGGAAGATGCACGAGATCCGGCCGATCAAGGAGTACAACGCCGCCACCGGCTATAGTAATGCTTTCCTGGTCTTCGCGACGGATGTGGACGGGGACGGCTGGGTCGACCAGGTAGTCGTCGGATTTCCCGGCAGCCCGGCTGTCTGGGATAAGAATCCGGGTCGCACCGGCGGAAAGTGGATCGAGTACCCCATCACGGACAGCGCGTGCAATGAGAGCCCGATCTGGGCGGACGTGGACGGCGACGGGAAGCCGGAGCTGGTGACGGCCTACAAAGAGCGGCAGATGGCGTACTACAAGCCGGGAGCGCATCCCGAATCGGGTTGGGAACAGCACCTGATCGGAGCGCCGGGTCAACCCGGCGTCAAGCGATTCTCGCATGGGCTCGGCGTGGGAGACGTGAACGGCGACGGCCGCCCCGACATCATCTGCACGGACGGCTATTATGAAGCACCGCGGGATCGCAGCCAGACCCCGTGGAAGTTCGTGCCGGCCAAGCTGGGGCCGCCCTGCGCGCAGATGTACACGTTTGACTTCAACCTGGACGGCAAACCGGACGTCATCAGCAGCTCCGCGCACCAGATCGGGGTCTGGTGGTGGGAGCAGGTGGCGGGCCCGAACGGCCCCGAATTCAAGCAGCACCTCATCGACGATTCGTTCTCCGAGTCCCACGCGCTGATGGTCGCGGACATCAACGGAGACGGCCACCCGGACTTCGTGACCGGAAAGCGGTGGTGGGCACATGGGCCGAACGGAGACATCAATCCGAACGATCCCGCCGTCCTCTACTGGTTCGAATTCCGCCGGGAGAACGGCAACGTCGTGTGGACGAAGCACCTCATCGACTCCGACTCCGGGGTCGGAACCGGCTTCAAGATCCGGGACATGAACGGCGACGGCCGGCCGGACATCATCGTCTCGAACAAGAAGGGCGTC
>CAYQDT010000149.1:0-7617 GCA_964416225.1 uncultured bacterium | reverse complement strand
GCGCTTCACTTCACGCCGGCCGGGGATGAGATTCTGCTGGCGGGGATGGGGCAGATGGAAGACCCGATGGCGGGAAACGGCCGCCAGCTCTGGCAGCGCTACGCGTGGAAGGGCGACAGTGCCCGGAAGGTGGACGAGACGCACGCCGGGCACAGCGGCGAGGGCCTGATGGAGACGCTCGCCGTTCATCCCTCCGGCTCGTTCTTCGTGATGTCCGGTCGGCTTCGGGGCGGGTCGTGGAACACCGGCTTCTTCGACATGAAGGACGGCGCGCTGCTCCACTCGCTCTCGACCGACACCCGAATCACACGCGCCCGGTTCACGGCGGACGGGAAGCGGCTCTTCCTGGCCGGAATGAAGGGCCAGCCCGGCTTCAACAAGGAAGGAAAGATTCCGGACTGGGGACACGTCGACATCTACGACGTGACCACCTGAGCCGCTCCGGAATCGGTTCCGCGCGGAGTCACTCGCGAGGCGCTGTCCCGCCGGCGCGGGCATAGGAGCCGTCACACAGCCCGATCGCGCTGTGTCCGGGCAGGGGAGAGAGAACGTGCTTTCCATCCAGGCGCGGCGGCGGGTCACCTGCGGGAAAATGGCGCGCCGCCGGCTGATCGAGGCGGCCGGCGCGGGACTGCTCGGGCTATCGCTGGACCGGGTGCTCGCCGCGGAAGCCGCGCGTCCACCCGGGCCCGGGCACGTCCGTTCCGTCATCTTCCTCTTTCTCTTCGGTGGGCCCAGCCAGCTCGAGACCTTTGACCTGAAGCCGGATGCGCCGTCCGCCATCCGGGGCCCGTTGAAGCCGATCCCGAGCCGCACGCCGGATCTCCGGATTTCCGAGGGGTTCCCGCGCCTGGCCGCGCTCTCGCAGCACTACTGCGTCATCCGGACGATGACGCACGATTACAACGACCACAGCGGCGGCGCTCACTACATCCAGACGGGTCACCGCTGGCACGTGCCGATCGGCGGCGGGTTCAGTCCCACGCCCAGGGACTGGCCCTCCGTGGGCTCGGTCGTCGAATATGCGGCGCAGCGGGAGCCGGACGGGGCATCCCGCGATCTCCCGGCCTACATCGTCCTACCGAACACGCTGGGCCGCCTCCAGGAACTGGGGCAGTACCTGCGCCCCGGGGAGCATGCGGGCTGGCTCGGAAAGGCGTATGAGCCGCTCACCGCCGCGGTGGAGAAGCGGGACCCGAAAGACAACCCCTACTGGCGGGATTGCTCGGATGCGGAGCTGACGTTCCAGGTGCGCGGGCAATCGCCGGCCGCGGCGATCACGCTCGAGCGCCTGCACGGCCGCCGCGCGCTGCTCGAGCGGCTGGATGCCGGCCGGCGCGCGCTGGACGCGGACCCGGGCGTGAGCGGCTACGGTCGCTTCCGGCAGCGGGCGCTCGGCCTCGTCAGCTCGGACCGGACCTATCGCGCACTGGATCTGGCCTCCGAGCCGGCACGTGTCCGGGAGCGATACGGGCGGCATCTCTTCGGCCAGTCGTGCCTGCTGGCGCGCCGGCTCGTGGAGGCGGGAACGCGGTTTGTCACCGTGCATTACGATTGCTGCGACGGGTACGGGTGGGACTCCCACCAGCACAGCGGCGACGTCCGCGAGCACCTGCTCCCGACGACGGACCAGGCCGTTTCGGCATTGCTGGAGGACCTTTTCCAGCGGGGGCTGCTGGACGAGACCCTGGTGGTGATGCTCGGCGAGATGGGCCGCACCCCCAAGGCGAATGCCCGCTGGGGCCGCGACCACTGGAGCACGCTCTTTCCAGCGCTCCTGGCGGGCGGCGGCGTGCGTGGGGGGATCTGCTACGGCCGCTCGGATGGCGACGCCGCGTTCCCGCTGGAGAACCCCGTCCGCCCGGAGGATCTGGCCGCGACCCTCTACTGGGCGCTGGGACTGGACCCGCAGACGACGGTGCCGGATCCGGAAGGCCGGCCGACCCGGCTCGTCGAGGGCGAGCCGATTCGCGCCGTCTTCGGCTGATTGCGGCTTCGGCATCCTGTATACGCATACCTCGCATGTCTCCGAACCGAGCTCCATCCCTGGTCCATCCGAGGATCTCCCGGCGCGCCGCGGTGCAGGTCGGCGCCGTCGGGCTGCTCGGGCTCGGCCTGAACCACCTGACGGCGCTCCGCGCCGAGGCGGATGAGCGGGCGCCCCGCGGCCGGGCCCGCTCGGTGATTTTCATCTTTCTCTCCGGCGGGCTCTCGCAGCTGGACAGCTTCGACCTGAAGCCGAACGCACCGGACGAGATTCGCGGTCCGTTCCGCCCGATCGAGACCAACACGGCCGGGATCCAGATCTGCGAGCACCTTCCGCTCCTGGCGCGCCGCAGCCACCTCTGGGCGCTCGTTCGCTCCCTGACGCATGGCTCGAATGATCATTCAGCCGGCCATCAGATCATGCTCACGGGCCGCTCCGAGCTCCCCCCGGGATTCGACCCGAGCCGGCCGCGGGCGGGAGACTGGCCCTCCATCGCCGCACTGGCCGGAGTCCTGGCGCCGCGGAGGAACAACCTACCGCCCGCCGTGGTCCTGCCGGAGCGGCTGATCCATGCCACCGGGCGGACGATTCCCGGGCAATTCGCCGGCCTGATGGGTCCGCGGCACGACCCCTGGTTCATTGAAGCCTCACCCTTCGATCCGCGCGCTTACGGCGCCTATCCGTCGTTCGAGTTCGACCATCAGGAGCGAGCACACACCGGCCGCGAGCGATTGTTCCAGGCGCCGAGCCTGGACCTGCCCGCGGGCGTGGGGGAGGGCCGGCTGGCGAGCCGCCTGGAGCTGCTCCGCCGGATCGATCGGCAGCGCGCGGACCTGGAGCGCGTGGCCGAGGTGGCGCAGTTCGACCGGTACCGCGAGGGCGCCGTCTCGCTGCTGAACGGCGCGGAAGTGCGCGGCGCGATCGATGTCACGCACGCCGATCCGAAGGTGCTGGACCGGTACGGCCGGAACTCCTTCGGCTGGTCGCTCCTCATGGCACGGCGGCTGGTCGAGGCGGGAGTGAGTCTGGTCCAGGTCAACCTCGGCAACAACGAGACCTGGGATACGCACGGCAACGCCTTCCCGCACCTCCGGGAGAAGCTGCTCCCTCCGACGGACCGGTCCGTCTCCGCCCTCCTGGACGACCTCCACGAGAGCGGGCTCCTGGACACCACCCTGGTGGTGATGGCGGGCGAGTTTGGCCGCACGCCGAAGATCACGGCCCTTCCGCAGTTCTACAAGCTCCCGGGCCGCGATCACTGGGGCGCGGTGCAGAGCGTGCTCCTGGCGGGCGGGGGAGTTCGGGGAGGGCAGGTCATCGGCGCGTCCGACGCGCAGGGCGGGTTCCCGACCGCGGATCCGCAGACGCCGGAGAACTTCGCCGCCACGATCTACCGCAGCCTGGGGATCCCGCGGACCGCCGCCTGGGAAGACGCCGACGGACGCCCGCACGAGCTGTACAACGGAGAGCCCATCCCCGGCCTGACGGGGTGAGCCGGCCCCCAGCGGGCACGGAAGCGCCGTGCCGGGGAGGGCTCCGGGCTGGCCACACCCAACCAGATAGAAAAAGCGGTTTTGCGGAGTTGAGGATGCTGATGAGCCACGGTGGTGACGAACAGGAATGCTGCTCAAGCGGGTGCGGCTGCGGCCCGGCCATGCCGGCGACGGGCCGCCGGGAGTTCTTGAGGACGGCCGGTGTCGGGTCGTTCGCGCTGCTGACGGGCGGGGCGGGGCTGATGGCGGGGCCGTTCGAGGCCGCCGATTTCCAGAGCCGGGCGCCACTCGATAAGCGTCTGCGCGCGGACTGGGTGAGGAGCCTGTTCGAGCGCGGGGAGCCAACCGTCTACCGCGGCACGGAGCTGGAGAAGATCGGGATGCCGGTGGGCGGGCTCTGCGCCGGACAGCTCTACCTGGGCGGAGATGGGAAGCTCTGGCACTGGGACCTCTTCAACCACACCCAGGATACCGGCTCATCCGGACCCCATTACGAGTTTCCGCCGACCCCCTCCTCGCCCCTGGATCAGGGCTTTGCGCTGCGCGTCTCGGCCGGCGGAAAGACGCAGACCCGCGTCCTCGACCACACCGGATTCCGCGACATCCGCTTTCGCGGCCAGTACCCGATCGGGACGGTGGAATATGCCGACTCCGACTTGCCGGTGAGCGCCACCCTGGAGGCGTTCTCGCCTTACATCCCGCTCAACACCGAGGATTCCAGCCTCCCCGCCACGATCCTGCAGTTCACGCTGAAGAACACGGGGCGGGAGAGCGCGGAGGTCACCCTGTCCGGGTGGCTGGAAAATGCGGTCTGCCTGGAGAACCGCTCCTACCCCGGCACACGCCGCAACGCCATCGTCCCGGGCAACGGGTACACGTTCCTCGAGTGCTCCGTGGAGCATCTCCGGGGACCGCAGCCGGCGCCCCGTCCGGACGTGGTGTTCGAGGACTGGAACCGGAACACGTACGACCCCTGGAGCGTGGAAGGCACCGCGTTCGGCACGCGGCCGGCCCGCCGCTCCGACATCATCCCCTACCAGGGCGATCTCGGCGGTGACGGCGATCATTTCGTCAACAGCCACACGTCGGCGCCCGCCGACACGGTGGAGGGGCGGGACTCCCATACCGGGAAGCTCACCAGCCCACCCTTCACCATCGAGCGGAACTTCATCCAGTTCTGGATCGGCGGCGGCGCGCACCGCGGCCGCACCTGCATGAACCTGGTGGTGGACGGGAAAGCGGTGCGCACGGCCACCGGCCGCGACAACAACCGGATGGGGCTTCAGAGCTGGGAAGTACGCCAACTCCTGGGCAAGCAGGCCCACCTGGAGATCATCGACGCGGACCGGGGCCCGTGGGGCAACATCGGCGTCGGGACCATCACCTTCACGGATCAGCCGCGCGCCGGCGGGGACCTGGAGGAGCTCGCGGACCACGGCACCATGGGGCTCGCGCTCCTGGGGGCACCGCCAGAGCTCGCCTTCCCGCGCGCCGAAGCGAGCGGCCTCGAGGGCACGGCCGGTAAAAGCGCCGTGGTGCCGCTGGTCGATCACCTGACCGGCGCTCTCGGACGGACGGTCCGGCTGCGGCCGGGCCAGTCGCGGAAGGTCACCTTCGTGCTGGCATGGCATTTCCGTAATCTCTCCATCCCCGGGTTGGGTCACGTCGGGCGCCACTACGCCACCCGCTTTCCGGACGCTCACGCCGTTGCGGCGTACGTTGCGGAGCACTTCGACCGCCTGTCCGGGGACACCCGGCTCTGGCGGGAGACGTGGTATGACTCCACGCTCCCGTACTGGTTCCTGGACCGGACCCAGGCGACGGCCTCCGTGCTGGCCACGTCGACCGCCTTTCGCTTCGCCAGCGGGCGGTTCTACGCGTGGGAGGGCGTGGGCTGCTGCGCCGGCACCTGCACCCACGTGTGGCACTATGCCCAGGGACCGGCGCGCCTGTTCCCGGAGCTGGAGCGGGACACGCGGGAGCGGGTCGACCTGGGCCTTGCCTTCAATCCAAACGACGGCGTGATGGGCTTCCGCGCCGAGTTTGACCGGAACCTGGCGGTCGACGGGCAGGCGGGAACGATCCTTCGCTTCTATCGCGAGCACCAGATGTCTCCGGACGATGCGTTCCTGAAGCGGAGCTGGCCCCGGATCCGGCAGGCGTTCGAGCCGCTCATTCGCCTCGATGGTGACGGCGACGGCGTGCTGGAAGGGCCGCAGATGAATACGCTGGACCAGCCCTGGTACGGCAAGATCTCCTGGCTCAGCTCGCTGTACGTGGCGGCGCTGCGGGCGGGAGAGGCCATGGCTCGGGAGGTGGGCGAGCATGATTTCGCCGCGCGCTGCCGCACGATCGCGGATCGCGGCGCCCACAACATCGATACCCAGCTCTTCAACGGCGAGTACTACTACCAGGTGAAGGACCCCAAAGGTCCCCGCACCGCCGGCTCGTTCAACGGCAGCGAGATCGACCAGGTCTTCGGTGACGGCTGGTGTCGCCAGGTGGGACTCTCCAGCGGCATGTCCCGGACGCAGGTGCGCCAGGCGCTGCAGTCCATCTGGAAGTACAACTTCACGCCGGATATGGGACCGTTCCGAGAGGCGCACAAGCCGGGACGCTGGTATGCCATGGCCGGTGAGGCGGGGACGCTGATGTGCGCCTGGCCGAAGGGCGAGTCGGAGCGCAACCAGCAGGGTTTCGACTTCTACTTCAACGAGTGCTTCACCGGCAACGAGCACCAGGTGGCGGGCCACATGCTCTGGGAGCGCCTCCCGCTGGAGGGCCTCGCGGTGGTGCGCGCGGTCCACGATCGCTACCACGCGTCCCGCCGGAACCCCTACAACGAGGTGGAGTGCGGCGACCACTATGCTCGATCGATGGCGAGCTTCGGCGCGTACTTAGGGGCGTGCGGCTATGAGCATCACGGCCCCCAAGGCCACCTCGGGTTCGCGCCGCGCCTCACTCCGGAAGCGTTCAAAGCGGCGTTCACGGCTGCGGAAGGCTGGGGCACCTACGCGCAGTCGGTTGCGGCGGGGCGGCTTCGCGCGGAGATCGCGCCACGCTGGGGCCGTGTTCGGCTCCGCACCGTCAGCGTGGAGCTTCCGGAAGGAGTGAGCGGAACCGCCGTGCGGGTCGCCCTGGGAAGCGCGGCGGTTCCGGCCAGCGCAACGGTGGAGGGCCGCCGGCTGCTGGTCACCCTCCGGGACGAGGTGGTGATCAAGGCGGGTCAGCGGCTCCGGGTCGTGACCGCCTAGCCGATCCGCCGGCCGGGGGCTGGATCCCTCCCCCGGCCACACGGGCGTGCGGCTGCCGGCGCGTGTAGCCGTACGCCCCGCCGCTCATTCCGCAGCGAGACCGCCCATGCGCTTGCTCCGCGAGAGCCAGCCGTACGCCACGGCGCCCAGCGCCGCCACCCAAAAGCTCCCGAGACACCACGCGAGCCCGACGCGCCCGTTCTCCACCAGGGGGACCGGCCGCCCCACCCACACCGCAATGGTGGGCTCGAGCTGGAGCAGCAGCGCGCATCCGATCCAGAAGACGAGCAGGCTCAGCGGCCAGAGCCGGCGAGTGGCGCGCGCGGCCAGGACGCCGGTGAAGCATGCCGCCGCACCGACGACCAGCAGCGCCAGCGGCCCGGGCAGAAACCCGAGGAGCGGCGCGGCCGGCGTGACGAGGGGACGGCCGTTCGCGGTCGAGCGGAGCAGCGAGATCGCGCCGACATACCGGGGGATGGGGCGGGAGCGAACCCCGCGGAAATCGCAGTCCTGCAGGACCACTTCCGACACGGCCGCGGGGTTGGGTGCGATCACCTCCCAGATCCGCCCGGCGCCGCGGGCCACGACGGAGCGCAGCTCCACACCCTGCACGCGCGGTAAGTAGGGGCCGGTCTCCTTTCCGGAGGTGAGATCGATCAGCAGCACGGCACTCTCGATGCGGTCGAACCGGAGGTCTCGGAACCGGATATTCCGGATGAAGCCGCCCCGGAGCGTGTTCGTTTTGAGGCTGATCCCGCGCAGCCGCTCC
The DNA here is from genome assembly GCA_964416225.1 of uncultured bacterium. Lineage (GTDB taxonomy): Bacteria > Armatimonadota > SYMT01 > SYMT01 > SYMT01 > CAYQDT01. The sequence goes on along the minus strand of CAYQDT010000149.1, from coordinate 114 downwards.
GAAATGGTGCAGTCCCGGACGAAGATGTTCCGCACCCCCGCGGAGATTTCACTGCCGATGGCGATCCCGTTGCGCGCCTCGCCGCCCGGCGCCGCGATGCGGCACCGCTCGATC
>CAYQDT010000148.1:0-7633 GCA_964416225.1 uncultured bacterium | reverse complement strand
CTCCTCGACGACTGGCAGCACCGCGCGGCCCTGCTCGGTCCGCGCCGGGTCCCCGGCCTCGACCCGGCACTCTTTCCCAGCGGACGCTGGACGGATCTGTACCGGTTCTTTGACGGCGATCCCGCGCATCTGCACCGCGCCATGGAGCTCGGGCTCGTTCCGTGGTGGACACTCCCGGGACTGCGTGCGGCGTTCTTCCGGCCGCTCTCCGCCGGCACCCACTGGCTGGATTACCAGTGGTGGCCCGACTCCGCGTGGGCGATGCACCTTCACAGCCTCCTCTGGCTGGGCCTGCTGGTGGGGGTCGCCGCGCTGGCATTCCGGCGCTTCCTGGGCCCAACGAGCGCTGCCGGAGTGGCCGCGCTCGCCTATGCGCTGGATGACTCCCACGGAATGCCCGCGGGGTGGATCGCCAACCGCAACGCCCTGATCGCGGGCGTGCTTGGCCTCACCGCGCTGCTCGTCCACGACCGCTGGCGCGGAGGCACGTGGCGCCCCGGATTATGGTTGGGGCCGGCGCCCTTTCTCCTGGCGCTGCTGGCGGGGGAGGCCGGGGCAGCCACCCTCGCCTATGTGGGAGCGTATGCCCTGTGTCTGGACCGTGCCTCCTGGCGCAGCCGGCTGGTGTCTCTGCTCCCGTACGGGGCGCTGCTGGTGCTGTGGCGCATCGCGGCGCTCCATTACGGCGCCGGAGTGCACGGAATGGAGTTCTACCTGGATCCCGGGAGGGAGCCGGGGCGGTTCCTTTTAGCAGTCCCCCAACCCGTGCCGCTGCTCCTGCTGGGTCTCTGGTCGCCCATCCCCTCCGATGTCGGCCTGTTCCTCGATGTCAGCGATTTCCGCGTCCTCTGGTGGATCGGCGTCGCCGTATCCGCGGCGGTGGCGCTGCTCGTGGCACCGCTGGTGCGCCGGTGCCGGGTGGCCCGCTTCTTCGCGCTGGGAATGGTACTTTCACTCGTTCCGCTCTGCGCGACCTTCCCCTCGGACCGCCTGCTGATCTTCGCGGGCGTCGGGGGCATGGGCCTGCTGGGCCAGCTTCTCGTCGCGGTGCTGAAGCAAGACCCAGTCCTGACCACGAGCCGGCTCGGGTGGGCGGCGGCGCGAACAGGTGCCGTGCTGCTCTCGATCACGCATCTGGTCCTGGCGCCCCTGCGGCTGCCGGAGCAGGCGGCGATGACCAGCCTGAAGAACGCCCAGCTCTCCGCGGACCTCCCGGGGGGCGGCCGTTGCCCGGTCAGTCCGTCGTGATCCTGAACAGTCCCCTCGCGTTCGCCGCAGTACAGCTTCCGCTGCTGCGGGCGGTGCAGGGGCTTCCGGTGCCGCCCCACACCCTGGTGCTCTTCCCCAGCCTCGCCGCGATGCAGATCACCCGAACGGACGGTCGCACGCTGCTCCTCCAGCCGGAGGGCGGCTACCTGGGATCCCGGCTGGATGCCCTCTACCGGGGCCCGCAGTTCCCGCTGGCGCGCGGCGAGCAGGTGGTCCTCGCGGACGTCACGCTGACGGTGGAGACGATCACGCCCGACGGGCGCCCGAATGCCGTATCGTGCCGGTTTGCCTCGCCCCTGGAAGACGGATCGCGGCTCTGGCTGTGCTGGCGGAATGGACGGTATCAGCCGGCCCGGCCGCCCGGCGTGGGGCAACGGCTGAATTTCCCGCCCGCCATCCCGGACTGGTGACGCCCCGTCGGCCGCGAGGCAGCGGACCGGCCCGGAATGCCGGACGGCGCCCGGAAGTGTGTCGCCTGAAACGGCGGCAAAGCGTCTACGGCAACGCGGGAGGTCGACCGCCCGCTCCGCCGGGGTGGAGCACAGCGCCACGCAACGGCGTGCCGTTGACGGCGTGCGGGTTCCTGACCGGTGCGGAGCCCCGTTGATTCATCTCCAGGAGTGACGACGGGCGTCCGATAGATCCCTCCGACGGTGGCTCCTCAGCTCGAGGGAGGCTCACGGGTGGTCAGCCGCAGCGTGTGGTCCTGATCCACCACTTCGCCGGTGTCGATCAGCAGGAACTCCGTCTGGCGCCGTCCCGCTCCAGCCGCAGGTCATGGAAGAGCTGAAGGTCCGGCGCATCGCCGAAGGCCCGGCGCAGGTAATGCGCCATCTGCTCCTCCGCCCGCCGGCCCGCCTTCGCCAGCGGATCGGTCGCCTCCAACGGGTCCAGCTCTTTCAGGATCATGCTCGTCCAACACCCTACTCGTTCGGCGCCGTGCTCGTTTCGAACGGGCGCAGCCGCCCAGTACTGCGCCATGATCGGCAGCAAGGCGGACCGTCACTACCCCGGGTAAGCCGCCCATCCTGGAATCTGCGGAACCGTGCAGAGGACGGCGAACCGGGTTGCCAGGGGGCGCTCCCGGACCCGCCCCGGAAGCGCTCCGGTGCCCGCCTCATGGATGCAGCAGCAGCACCGCCCCATCCGGCAGTTCGGCCCGCTCCTCCACGCCGAACTCGGACGTGACCTCGTCCCGGCCATACAGGCCGCCGTATCCGCCGCGGAACCACACCAGGTAGGCGCCGCCCGCGGCCCGGACGTCCCGCTGCATCCGCTCATACGCGTCACAATCCAGGATGGAGGGCGCCGATCGCTCCGGCACCAGGGAGCCGCGGACTCCCAGGAACAGGAAAAGGGCCGCCGGATCGTTGGTGTACACGGGATGATCGCGGGGCGGGTCGCCGTGCAGATACCGGAGCAGCGGTGAGCGCGCCCACTCCGGGCGGGCGTATCCGCCCGGCCCGTCGCGGAGGCACCCCGCCGTCTCCCGGAGCGTCCGCCATGCCGGGAAGAGGAGCAGCGGTACCACGAACAGCGCGGGGAGCACCCGCTGCCAGGCGCGCGGGCCGGCCGCAGCCGACACGCCGTCCAGGGCGAGGAGCACGCACAGGCAGAGGGGGACGAGCAGCGGACAGAGCAGGCGGCTGCTGATCGGATCGAAGGCGACCGCGCTCGCCGAAGCGAGGATCCAGACGCTGTATACGGCCAGGAACAGGAGCAGAACCCGGCCTCGCTCCCAGACCACCGCTCGCCGCGCCCGGCTGGAGAGCACGGCGATCAGCAGGGCGGCCGCTCCGCAGGCGAGCCCGGCCGCGGCCAGCGTGGGGCCGATCCCTCCTCCGGATGAGGCGGGCGGCAGGAACCAGCCGGTCGCCCCGCTCATGAAGAGCAGGAGGTTCCGGGTAAGCGGCACCGTGGAGGACTCCCGCCAGCCCGTGAGCGTCCCCGTCACACGGTGGTTCCGAACCAGCCAGAGCAACAGCGGGAGGAGCGCCGCGCCGACGAGGCCGCCCGCCGCGGCCCAGTCCCGGACCGGCCGCGCGGGCCGGCGCAGCAGCGCCAGCGCCGTCACGAGGAGGAGGGCCGCCCCGGCGTATCGCTGGAGGCAGGCGAGGCCCAGGAAGAGGGGCCAGAGCACCGCGTCCCGCCGCCGGCACGTGTCGACAAACCGCTGCAGGTGGATCGCGAACAGCAGGACCAGGAGGACGAACAGGGCTTCGGAGAGGACGAAGCGGGCGGGAGCCTGCAGCGCCGGGGCGAACGCCAGCGCCGCCATGCCGAGAAGGCGCAGGCTCCGGCTCCGGATCTCCGCCCGGAGCCACCCTCCGGCAACCAGCAGCGTGCCGGCGAAACTGGCGATGGACAGCCAGCGGCCCGCCGTCACCCCGGGCACCCCCAGCCGCTCCGCCGCGGCCACCAGCGCCGGAAAGAGTGGCGGCCAGTACACGAACGGCTCGCCGCTCACGTCGCGCAGCCCGTGCCCCTGGGCGAGCGTCTCGGCGGCGGAGAGGTAGTTCGCGCTATCCGGCCGCAGGCCCGGGCCGAACCGGCTCGTGGCGATCACCGCGAGGAGCACTCCCGCCGCGAGGAGGAGCAGCGCGGCCGCGGCCGACGGATCGAACCGGGACGGACGGGGGTGGACCGGGGCAGAGGCTGGGGAGATCGTCATCGGAAGCTCCGGCCGGATCCACCGCGCTGAGGCGGTCATGCCGGCCCGCGCGTCGCCTCCGCGCCCGGTGACGGCCGCTCACCCGGCACCCCGGCCGCCGGTGACGCGAAGTGCCGCGGGTCGCGGAAGCATACCACGCTTCGAGCGCGCCGCGCACGCCCGCGGATTCTACGTCCTCGAACAGGTGCGCCGCTCCGGAACGACCAGCGACCGACCCCGCAGCCGGAGGCTCTCCTCCGGACGCTCCGGGCGGTGCCGAAACGGATGCGCTCCGGCGCCGGCCGGGCGGCCCGCGGGGCGGACGGCGGGTGTAACCCGGGCGGTCTCACCGGAGTCTGATGGTCAGCTCCTTCCCTCCAGAGATTTCCAGCCAGAGATTTCCAGATGCGCCTCCCCTCCGCTTACCCGATCGCGCCGCTGCTGGCGCTCTCCCTCGCCGCGGTGATAGCCGCCCCCGCCGTTTCTTCCAGCACTCCGCCGGCGCCGCCCGCCGGCGCCCTCGTCCGCCTGCCGGTGCGGGAGATCACCGCGTTCAAGGATGGGCACGCCTTCGTGCTGCACGAGGGCTCGCTGCCCACCGGCAGCGCGGGCGACGTGGTGCTGGACTATCTCCCGGCTCCCGTGGTGGGCACCTTCTGGCCGTACACCACGGAGCCGGAAGCGAAGCTGACGGCGGTGGTGGCGAGCCAGCGGCGGCTCCAGGTGACGCACACCGCGCTGAGCCTCCTGGAGCTGCTGCGGGCAAACGTCGGCGCGAGCGCCTCCTTCACGGAGGTGAGCGGCGCGAAGTACGACGGGACCATCCTGGACCTCCCCACGCGCAGCTCCCAGGAGCTCGCCGTCACCGGCCCGCCCAACCAGGGGGAGCTGCTCCCCGTCCGCGGCGACGTGATCCTGCTCAAGACCGAGCGCGGCGTGAAGGTCGTCCCCCTGGCGCGCATCCAGGACGTGACGTTCCGGGGGGCGCACACCACGCGAGTAGAAGACGAGGAGCTCCGCAGTCAACTGGACCTGAAGCTGGACTGGGGCGGCCGGAAGGCGCCCCCCGCCGCGCGCGTCGGGATGGTCTACCTGCAGAGAGGCTTCCGCTGGATCCCGGGCTACAAGATCACCCTGGACGGCGCCGGCAAGGCGGCCGTGAAGCTGCAGGCCACGCTGATCAACGAGCTGACAGACCTGAACGACGCCGGGGTGAACCTGGTGATCGGCGTCCCCACGTTTGCCTTTGAGAACACTCCGGACCCCATCGGCCTGGAGCAGGCGGTCGCCCAGTTCGCCCGGCAGCTCCAGCCGAGCTCCCCGACCTCCTATGCTTTCTCGAACGCGATCCTGAGCCAGACGGCGGGATACGCCGCCCGCTCGGGCGAGACGCGGGGCGAGGGAGGCGGCATGCCCGCGGACCTCGGGCCCCAGATCGGGGACTCCGGCCAGAGCGAAGACCTCTTCGTCTACAGCGTGAAGCACGTCACGCTGCGCAAGGGACAGCGGATGGTGCTGCCGGTGGGTGAGTTCACGCTGCCGTATCGGGACGTCTACACGCTGGACGTGCCGCTGGCCCCGCCACCCGAGGTCCGCGCGAATGGCGGGAGCCCGCAGCAATCCGAGATCATGCGGCTGCTCAGCCGCCCGAGGGTGATGCACACCCTCCGTCTCACCAACTCCGCGGCGGTTCCCCTGACCACGGCACCTGCACTCATGGTGCGCGATAACCGAGTCCTGGCGCAGGGCCTGATGACCTACACCTCCGTGGGCGGAGAGGTGGATCTCCCCATCACGCCCGCAGTAGACGTAAAGGTCACCCGGAAGGAGCACGAGACGAAGCGCACCCCGAACGCGGTAGCCCATAATGGAACCCCTCTGGGGCGGGTGGACCTTGCGGGAAGCCTCTGCCTCACCAACTACCGCACGACGGTCGTGGAGCTGGAGGTGACCCGCAGCCTGCTCGGAACGATCGACTCCGTGGACCACGACGGCGCCGTCGAGATGCTGAACCCGTTCGATGACGCCGCCGGGATCCAGCTCCCGAACTGGTGGAGCAGCTACAACTGGCCGTTCTGGTGGCACCAGTACAACGGGATCGGCCACGTGAAGTGGAAGCTGAAGCTGGAGGCCGGGCAGAGCGTGGAGCTGGGATACACCTGGCACTACATCTCCCCGTAGCCGCAAGTCCCCCGGGCGGAGCCGATGCATCCACCGCGGAGGGCATACCGGCGCCCGCGGCGTACCCTCGTTACAACGAACCCGCCCGAACCGTATCCGGTCCGCTCTTCCGCTGTTCCGCGCTTCCGCTCCCGGGTGAGCCGCAGCTCATCCGGGGCGCACCGGACCTGCGTGGACCGAAGCCGGTGGGGGCGACGACGAAGGGGAGGCAATCGCCATGGTAAGCCGGCGCACCTGTTTGCAGAAGGTGACGGGGGGAATGGCGGCGCTGGCCGCGAGAGCGGTGGGCGCGGCCGCGGAGACCGGAACCGGGACACCGCCCTCGAAGCTGGCCATCCCCGGCCTCTACCGGGGCCGGGTGGTCGCCGTGCGGGGCGAGACCTCCATCGCCGGCGGCGCGTACCAGCCGGAGACGATCCGCCGGATGCTGCACCGCGGGATGACCGAGCTGACCGGCGCGCCGGACTGGACCGAGGCGTGGAAGCAGTTCGTGGGGCCGGGTGACGTGGTCGGCCTGAAGCTGAACCCGGTCGGCAAGCCGCACGTCATCTCGGATGCTTCCGTGGTGCGGGAGATCATCGCGGGCCTCGAGGCCGCCGGCGTGAAGCGGGGCGACATCGTGGTGTACGACCGGTACCGCGACCAGTTCCTGCAGGCCGGCTTCGACCGGTGGCTCCCCGAGGGCGTCCGGATCTCCCATGCGGCGGAGAGCTACGACGACATCCAGCAGGACCTCCACGGCTACGATCCGGAGCACTACGTCGATCTTCCCCTCACCCTCCCGGGATACCGGGTGGAGGACGAAAAGGCGCGCCGCTCCTACGCCGCCCGCTTCATCACCCAGGAAGTCAACAAGCTGATCAACCTGCCGCTGTTGAAGGACCACCAGTCCGCGGGAATCACCATGGCCCTCAAGAACATGTCGCACGGGCTGGTGAACAACGTCTCCCGCAGTCACGGAACGCGCAGTCTCAACGCCTGCAACAGCTTCATCCCGGCGGTGGTGGCGCTGCCGGTCATCCGGAACAAGGCAGTCCTCCATATCCTGGACGGCGTCAAGGGCGTCTACCACGGCGGCCCCGGCGCCCGGCCGGAGTTCGTGTGGGAACACAAGACGCTCTACTTCGCCACGGACCCGGTGGCGCTGGACCGCATCGGGTGGGAAGTGATCGACGCGAAGCGGGTCTCCGTCGGGAAGCCGAAGCTGGTGGAGGATAAGCCGGACTCGTTCAGCACCTTCGTCCACCGGCAGCCGGAGCATGTGGAGATTGCCGGCGCCCTCGGCCTGGGCGAATGGGACCGCCAGAAGATCGACCTTCGCTCGCTCACCGTGTGACGCCCGGCCCGCCCCGGCGCGCGGCGGGTCATCGCGGCTCGACGCGCCGGACCGCGGCGGAAGGTTCCGCGGAAGAGAGCGAAGTCGGGAGCGAGGAGCCGGGGAAGGGACCTCCCGCTCTCACCGCACCTCCGCCGCGGCGCGCTGGAGCAGCTCCACGTCCGCGGGGGCCAGGCCCAGCGCCGCCGGGGCGGGGA
>CAYQDT010000147.1:0-7647 GCA_964416225.1 uncultured bacterium | reverse complement strand
TAACCGCCCGTCGGACGGCTTCGAGAAGGATGCGGTGCGGGCGTTTCAGGCGGGCCGCACGGAGGTCGAGCAGGTGGAGAGCGGCGAGCTGCGCTATGCCACGCCGCTCCGGGTCACGGACCAGAGCTGCCTCATGTGCCACGTTCACAACAAGGTCGGCGACCTGTTGGGCGGCGTCAGCTACCGGGCGCTGCTGACCGGTACCGCCGGGAAGTAAGCGCGAAGGCCGGAGACGGCCGGAGTGTCGCGCTACGGACCGATGGCGGTGGCCGGCACGGCGGGTCCGTCGCTGCGGAGTACCAGCGCGGCCGCGTCCTCGTTGAGGAAGAGCGGAATGGAGGCGTCGGCTCCGAGCAGCTCGAGCTGCCGTGAAACGGGCTCGCTGGCCGCTACCAGAACCAGCGTTCTCCCCAGGCGGAACATGCGTTGGTGCGTCTCCCGCAGCAAGAGCAGCCCGTCGCGATCCAGCGGGCGGCAGTTGGTCAGGTTCAGGATCAGGACCGGATGACCGAGAGGGATCAGCAGGTCCAGCTCGCGGCGGAGCCCCTCCACGGTAAAGACCGTCAGCGGACCCAGGCACCGAATGATCGGACCGAGCTTGCCTGGCCGGCGAACGAGGTGCAGGGGCCGCACCGGCTCCGCGATAGCGGTTTCCTCAGGGACGAACATTGCCGATAACCTCGCGCCCGCCGCGGTGGACGGGTTGAAACGTCTCTGGGGCCGGAACGCCGGAGGGACCGGCGCGCCGGCGAGAGCGAACAACGAGACAAAACGTCGTGAGCCGCGGGTCGCGACCCGGAGGCTCGATGCGGACGCGGGTTACGGGTCCGCGTCGGCCAACCGCGGGGAGGGCGCCGGCTTCCGCTCGCGATCACGAGCGGCACGTTGCAAGCACGGACGGTTGGAGGTCCTGGCATCATCTCGTTAATTCGCCGTGTAGATGCCGGAGAGCGAGCGCTCCAGCCGCTTGAGCCCCCGCTCGATCTGGCTCGCCACCGTGCTGCGGGGCCGCCCGAGCAGCCGCCCCACTTCGTCCTGCGGAATTCCCTCGAGCACATGGAGCTGGATCGGCGCCCGGTAGTGCTCCGGCAGCCGGGAGAGTGCGCGCCGGAGGTCTTCCCGGAGCGCGATCTGGTCGAAAGCGGCGCCGGCGCGCGGCTCCGGGATCGCCTCCGTGACCGCCCGCGGCAGGTCATCGAGGCGCACCGCCGGTCGCCGCTGGCGGATCAGGTCCACCACGGCATGGTGAACCAGCCGGCGGACCCAATGGGGAAAGGCCGCCGTATCGCGGAGCTGCCCGAGACGCTCCGAAATGCGAATCTGGACGGCCTGCGCCACATCTTCCGCGTCTTCGGCCCCGAGGCGATACTTCCATCGCCCCAGCCGCAGCGCCAGCGCACGCACGTCCGCCAGCAGTGAGCCCCAGGCCTGGGCATCGCCCGCGGCGCATCGACCCAGCAAGAACTCTACGTCGGGCTGTACTCGATACTCCCCACGGTTCACGAACCGATGCATGCTGCTCTCCAGGTTCTCCGGCCACGCTCGGCGCCATGCAAAAACGCCCGGGAAGAGCCTCCGAATGACGAAGGCTTTTCCCGGGCGTTCATGGCCCGAACACCACAGTGGCAGTCGTGGGCACTGCGGCTGTATCTCTGAAATTGTGTCGCCCGGCTAACCGAGCAGGTCGGCCGCCGAGATGATCTGCTGCGCCGTATCCCGAAGGGACTGGCGCCGATCACGGCTAAGTTTCTGCAGTCGGCGGTAGGCTTCCTCTTCGGGAAGTGAAAAGCGCCGCATAAAGATTCCCTTCGCGCGTTCCACGAGCTTACGCGCTTCCAGCGCCTCTTTCAAGTCGCTGAGTTCTCCGCGCAGGTCGGACAACTCGCCGAACCGGCTCAGGGCCACCTGCAGAGCGGGCTCGATCTGCTCGTCGCTCACGGGTTTTACTAAATAGCCGGAAGCACCGGCGCGCAGCGCGGCATCCACCAGTTCCCGCTCGCTGTACGCCGTGATCATCACAATCGCCGTGGGCCGGTGTCCCATGATCCGCTCGGTGGCGGCGATCCCGTCCAGCTTCGGCATGCGGATGTCCATCAGGATGGCCTCCGGCCGCAGCTTTTCAGCCTGCGCCACCGCCTCCTCGCCGTCCCGCGCCTCGCCGATCAGCTCATAGCCCAGCCTCTTCAGGCTGGTCTGCAAGCGGAGCGCCGTCAGCCCCTCATCTTCACACACCAGGATACGCGCGCGCGCCATCGATGCCTTCCGTCCTTTCGCGCCTCCGATTACCAGGGAAACCAGACTTCCGCGGTGTGGCCTCCCCCCCGGCTCAAGGAGAGTTTTCCGGCCAAGTCTCGCTCCGCCAGCGTGCGCACGACGTTCAGCCCGACATTGGCGTGTGTCGCCAGGTCGAAGCCCTCCGGAAGTCCCGGTCCATCGTCCGCCACCCGCAGGATGAGCCCGTCGTTGCCCGGAGCGAGACGCACGGTGAGCTGACCGTCAGCCCGTCCGTCGAACGCGTGCCGCAGGGCGTTGCTCACCAGCTCGTTCAGAATCAGGGCCAGAGTCGTTGCCTTTTTGGACGACAGTGGGATCGCCGGAACCTGCAGGTCGAGGTGAATCTTTTCCTTAGCAGCACCTCGAACCACCATCGGAACCAGGCGCTCCGTGAGCGCGCGCGTGTCGACGGTCTGTACGTCGTCGTCCTGTGAGAGGAGGTCATGGACGAGTGCGATGGACTGGATCCGCTCCACGCTCTCCCGCAGCACCTCCGCCGTCACCGTCTCCCGGTCGGTCGTCATCTCGAGATAGAGCAGGTCCGAAATGGCCTGGAGATTATTCTTGATTCGGTGGTGCGCCTCGCGGATGGCCAGCTTGAGCTGCTCGCTCTTCTCCTGCTCGCTGGTGAGCAGGCGGTCCCGCTCCCGCTGTGCCCGCTTCTGGTCGGACACGTCTCGGATCACGCTGATGACGGAGCCGCTGGCATCAGCCCGCGTGGGGCTCAAGCTGATCTCCACCGGAAACTCCACCCCGTCCTTGCGGCGGGCGAACAGGTCGAGACCGCTCCCCATCGGGCGGGTTCTCGGCTCCGCATGAAAGGCGTCTCGGTTCCGGCGGTGGTCCTCGCGATACCGGTCCGGGAGCAGGAGCTCGATCGGGCGGCCGACCAGTTCCTCCCGCTCGTAGCCAAACATCCGCTCGGCCTGCGTGTTTACGAGCCGGATGGTCCCTTCCCGGTCGACCAGGATGATGGCATCCGGAGCCACTTCGAGGAGATGCCGGAAGTTGGTGCTGGCGGTCTCGGCCTCCCGGCGCGCCTCCAACTCCTGCGCCAGCGACCGGGCTCCGGCAATCCAGACGGACGCCTGGTTGGCGAAGATCATCGCCAGGTCCAGCTCATCCGGAGTCAGCCGGAGCGGCTCTCCGGGGCGGTCGCCGATCATCAGCCCGATGATCTCGTCCTGTGCGGTCAGCGGAACGGCCAGCACGGCCCCCACTTCGTTCCGTGCCGCGAACTCCGCGGGTAGGAGCCCTTCGCCGCCTGCATCTCCGGCGACGGTGACGCACCGGTCCTGGAGCACGGCCGCCGCACCCGGCAGCTCGGCGAGCGGTGCCTTCAGCGAGGCAAGACTCTCCGGTGAGAAGCCGCACCCAACCGCGCCGATGAGCTCCGGCGGATCGCCGCAGCGGAGGAGGACCATCGTCCGGCGCAGATTCAGCAGTTGTCCAAGTCGTTCGGCCGTGAGCTGGAGCACCCGGGGCAGGTGGGGCGACGGCCCCAGATCCTGGCTGCACTGATGGAGGGCGGCCAGATAGGCGATCCGGCGCTGCGCGGCGCTGTACAGCTCGGCGTTGGCCACCGCCATCCCGATCAGACCGGCCAGCCCGGCCAATCGCTTGAGTTCCGCGCCGCTCAGGGCTCGAGGCACCCGGTCCGCAACATCGATCGTGCCAAGCAGCATGCTCCGACTTTCCAGCGGAGCGGAGACCAGGCTGCGGAAACCCGCGGACTCCCATGCCGATCCCGAGTAGGGGCTGCAGTCAATCCGCGGACAGATGATCGGGGACCGGCGCTGCGCCGACAGGCCGGAGGGAGCGTCGCCGGTCCGTACGAGGTTCGAAAGCTGCTCCGCCAGGCCTGGAGGCAGGCCGGCGTGCGCGGCCAGCCGGAGCTCGCCGGTATGCAGGTCCAGCAGTCGGAGCGTCCCGGCGGCGAAGCCACACGCTTGGAGCAGGCACTCAAGAGCCGGGTGGAGGATTGCGGACAGCTCACCCGAGCTGTTGATGATGGATGAAAGGGAGAAGATCGCGTCCGCGCCGCCCGGTGGCTCCCGTGCGCCGGAGGTCCCCGTCCCATCTGAAGGGGCCGCGTGCTGGCTCCCACCGCCGGGCGTTTTGATCCATCTCGAGATTCGCATCGATCCCTCCAAAAGCAACAAGAGCGCCCGCCATTCTGGATGGCTGATGGCGCTCCTGGCCTGCGGCTGCCGGCGCTCCTGGGCGGCTTCCGCGAGTTATTCGACTGCTGCCTAACTGTAGCGGTAGAGGGAAACGCCGTCAACTTTGCTGTCCCCGACCGGTGGTTCAGGCGGCCGGGGTGTGAGGCGGTGCCGCGATGTCCCGCTGCCTCCACCCGCGGCCGGTGCACCACGGGCGGCCGGTTCACCACGCTCGGGGCGGCCACTTTTCCGGAAGAGCGGAGCGTCGAATCCGTGCACGGAGCGGCGCTTCGATCCCCGGCTGCGCCGCTTCGATTCCCGGCTGCGCCGCTAGCTTTCCAGATTCGCGGCGGCGCCCGCGGGTCCTGTTCGGGGGACGGCGCCTTCGGGAGGAAACCCCTCCCTCGTCTGACAACTAACCACCTGGCGTTGCCATCCATCTTCCCAGCTTGCCCGCAAGCCGGATCGGCCCGACGCGCCGCTCCTTCGAGAAAGGCCCCGCCCGAGACCGGCGGCGCTGGACGATACCGGCCAGTCTGCGGTGCCGTTCAGTCCGGCACGGCTCGCGGTGGAGAACCCTATGCGGCTCTTATTCCTGGGTACTGGCGGGTCGATCGAAACCCCCGCCCGCCATACCACCGGGCTCTACCTGCCGGAGCACGGCATCCTCCTGGACGCCGGAACCAACGTATTCCCGCTCCGCCAGCTCCACCGCGCCGGGCCGCTGCGCGTCTTGATGTCGCACTACCACGTCGATCACAGCATCGGGCTCTTCTTCCTCTCGGCCGGGCTGTTTCATGGTGGCTTCGAGCCGGAGATCTCCGTTTACGGGCCGCCGTGGGAGGATCGCTTCAGGAAACTCGCCGGTCCGAAGTCCCCCCTCTGGCCCGTCGCGCTACCGTTCCCCATCCGGCAGGCTCCAGAGCGGTTCGAGTTGGACGGCGGGGAGGTATCGACGCGGATGGTGCCCCACGCGGCGCCGGTTCTGGGGTACCGGCTCCGGTTCCCGAGCGGAGAGACGCTGGCCTACGTCACGGACACCACGGCTCCGGATGGTTACCTGGAATTTGTCCGAGGGGTGGACGTGCTGGTCCACGAATGCTCCTTTTCCACGGAGGACCGCAGCTGGGCGGAAGCGACCCGCCACTCCGACGCGGAAAGCGTGGGCAAGCTGGCGCGGGACGCGGGTGTGCAGCGCCTCTACCTGACGCACATCGGCCCGCTGGCGGATGCGGAAGCGCTGCTTCAGCAGGTTCGTGTCCACTTTCCGGCCGCCGAAATCCCGGTGGAAGGCGTGGAATGCGGGCCGGAAGACGGCTCCGTGGTGGATGCCCGGCGAGCCGTGTTTCCCGGCTCCTTCGACCCGCTGACGGTGAGCCATCTCGATATCATTCATACCTGCGTCGAGATGTTCACTTCGGTCCACGTGGTAGTGGCACGCAACCCGGGCAAGGACCGCTCCGCGCTGTTCGAGCCTGTCGAGCGCGCGGAATTGATCCGGCGGTGCGTCGATCCCTCGGTGACCGTGAGCGTGTGGGACGGCCTGACCATCGACTACGCGCGGAAGGTCCGGGCAGGCCGTCTGGTGCGCGGCCTCGGGCGCGCCGAGGACTACACGGTAGAGGTGCGTCTCTGGAAGACGAATGCGATCCTCGGCCCCGAGATGCAGACCGTCTGGGTGCCTCCCCGGCCGGAGCACCTGGATGTCTCTTCATCCATGATCAAGGAGGCCGCCGTGTTCGGCGGGTGGGAGCGGGTGAAGCACCTGGTCCCCGCGCCGGTGCGAAAGGATGTCGGCGCGCGCATTGCCGCACGCCGCTCCGAGCGGGAATGATCCCTGCGCCGGGGCGCAGCCCGGGCGGGAGCACGGAGACGGCACCGTCGGCGGGGAGCGTGAACGCTGGAAATTGTCCGCCCGATCCTCGTTCCGCTTCACCAGGCCTCACCGGCCCCAGTGCCCGTCAGGGGCCGGTGCCGAAGGTCCCGCCACCTCGCGGTCAAGCATTCAAAACGGCGTTCGGGAGAATTCCTCCCACAGCGCGTTCAGCCGGGCCGCGTCCGCATGGCCGTTGTGGGCGACCACGCGGTAGAGGAGCGTGTAGCTCTGGCCGGCCGGCAGGGTGATCGGGCCGGCCTGCGGTATCGCGAAGACGAAGTATGGCATGTCGGGATGCATCCGGACGGCATTCGGCGCGTGCATATTTCCCGGGTGCTCCAGGAGCGCCACGCCGGCCGCCTTTCCGTCCACCGTTCCGCTCATGTCGATCCAGCGGGCCGGCGCCGCGTCGGCCAGGTCCCGCCCCTTCCCCTCCGAGGTGAGCACCCTCATGTCTGAGCCCTTCGGCCACTGACCCGAGCCGCGCACCGCCATGCCGCCGTAGTGGTACTTCGGAAGCACCAGGGTGTAGCGAGGGGTGTGCACCGCCCGGATGTCGGCCACGAACGCCGCGTGCGCGCTGTTCGGGTCCGATGCCGGCTGCGCGGGAAAGGTGACGGTCCAAGACTCATCGAGGGCCGGCAGCCACTCCTCTCCGCTTCGGAGTTCCCAGACGTGGCGCGTCCGGAACCCCGGATGGGGCGACCCGATCCGCAGTGGCTCCGCGCCGAGCGACCGCGTCCGGCCGGTCCCGTCCTGGATGTTCCAGAAATCAGGGTGCAGCAGCTTCCCGTCCACCACGGTCTGGGTCTTGGTCCACGCGCAGAAAACGCCGCGCTGGTGGAGGTGGTCCGGAGAGTAGTGGTTGGTGACCACCGCTCCACACGGGGCGTGCAACGGATGGATGTAGCCGCTCGAGGCCAGTAGCTCGCTGCCCCCGGAGGGCGGCTGGACGGTGCGGGTGCGGTAGGTGAGCAGCGGCCGGTCGCCGCACCGCGCCTCCAGTTCCTGGTCGCTGACGCGTACGCGAACCGGCGCCTGGTCTGCCGCCCCACTCCGCTCCGCACTCTCGATTCCCAGCATGGCGATCCCCGCGCCCGCGAGCAACTGCCGTCGATCCATCGCACCCTCCGCACCGATGACGCTCAGCCCTCCGTTCCTCCTCGGGAGCCCGGTCCCCTTCCCGGACCCGGCTCCCGGCCGGCGCACCTGCCGCTGGGCAGTGGTGCTTGGGGTCAACGCCGGGCCGGCACGCTCGCGCGTCCTTGTTCTCACCGCGCTGGAGCGCGGCGCAGTGCAGCAACCGCTGGGGTGGATGCTCGAGTGGGATGTTGA